>JBPCUN010000049.1:0-6035 GCA_051011115.1 Weeksellaceae bacterium | reverse complement strand
CCCTCCTCCTGCCCCAACGAGACCTGTTAATGCGCCTACCAACATCCCTTCCAATAATACCAATGGATAATTGTATTTAATAGCAGAAAACTTGTTATCAATATCAGGTTTTCTAGGGCGAATCATCGATATAGACGCCATTATCATTACCAGCGCAAATAATACCATAAGGGCAATGGACTTGGTAAACTCGAATGACCCAACATGGAATAAAACCTCAGGTATTATGGGAATTAAATAAGCTCTAGTCAAATAAACCGAAAGGATAGAAGGAATCCCAAAAACTACAACTGTTCTAAAATCTACATTTTTTAATAAGGCATTTTGAACACCTCCAACCAATGAGGTAGAACCAACTACAAATAAGGAATATGCAGTGGCTAAAACAGGGTCTACACCCATTACATAAACCAATATAGGAACCGTAAGAATAGAACCACCACTACCAATAAGACCCAAAGAGACACCGACTAAAATTGCTAATAAATATCCTATAACTTCTAATTCCATTTAAATATTATTTAAAATTTAATACTATACGTGTCATTGCATGTAATTTAATTATGGCAAATATCTATTTATTTTACATATAAAACTGTCACATAAGTTACAATGATGATACTTCTCAGTTTTAATAAATTAAAATCTTTAATCACTTTCATTCATATATAATTGATTATCTTAGTAGGAAATATTTATAACTGAAAACAAGCTGATTTTCTATTAAATAGAAAGATAAATTATGGAAGATTTGATATTTTATGATAGGATACAATTTGCGTTTACTATCACTTTTCATTATATATTCCCACAGTTGACAATGGGCTTATCGCTTATGATTGTTTACTTTAAATGGAGATACTTACGATCAAAAGTAGAAAAGTATAATGATGCCGCTAAATTCTTTATGAAAATTTTTGCGATCAACTTTACCATGGGTGTCGTTACAGGTATTCCTATGGAATTTCAATTTGGAACCAATTGGGCCAAATTCTCTGAATTGACAGGAAATATTATTGGGCAGACATTAGCCATGGAAGGTCTATTTTCATTCGTTTTAGAATCCTCTTTTTTAGCTTTATTTATTTTTGGTGAAAAACTAATGGGGCAAAAACTCCATTTCCTCACAGGATTCTTAGTTTTCTTAGGATCTTGGCTCAGTGGTTGGTTCATTTTATCCACCAATGCTTGGATGCAGCACCCTGTAGGCTATGAAGTTTTAGAAAATGGCGTATTTGTATTAAATAATTTCACTGCACTATTTACCAATCCTTGGTTGTTACCGGCCTTTTTACATAATCAACTTGCCTCTGTAGTCACATCAGCTTTTGTAGTAGCGGGCATAGGTGCTTTTTATATTTTAAAAGGGAGAGATGTGGAATACGGAAAGATATTCTTGAAAACTGGTGTAGCTTTCGGTTTAGTTTCAAGTATTTTAGTAGCCTTTCCTACAGGAGATTGGAACTCTAAAAATGTAGCTAAACATCAACCAGCTACTTTTGCTGCCATGGAAGGGATATTCGAGACAGAGAATGCTGGAGCAGAAATCGTCTTAATTGGACAACCCGACATGGTGGAGAAAAAATTAGATAATAAAATTGCGGTTCCTAATGTCCTAAGCTTCTTAACTTATCAAGATTGGAATAAACAAATTGCTGGTCTAGATCAATTTGAGGAAGATGAAATTCCCGATAATGTACCTGCTTTATATTATGCTTATCATATTATGGTAGGTTTAGGAACCATTTTCATAGCCGTAATGGTAATAGCTGCATTCTTCTTATGGAAAGATCGTTTGTACAAAATGAAACCTGTCCTATGGTCTTTGATGTTTTTAGTTCCATTTCCATATATTGCAAATATGACAGGCTGGTACACTGCAGAACTCGGTAGACAACCTTGGTTGGTCTATGGATTATTACGGACAGCAGAGGGGATATCACCCAATGTATCTGCAGGAAATACATTATTCACTTTACTAGGTTTTATAGGGCTCTATATGTTATTAGGTCTATTATTTTTAATATTAGTTGGGAAGACAATTTATCATGGACCAAAACCACAAAAACATTAAATTATGGAAGTTTTATGGTATATAATTACTGCAGGTGTTTTAATCATGTTTTTTGTACTAGATGGATATGATTTTGGTACTGGAATCATTCATTTATTTTTCGCCAAAAAAGAGGAAGATAGAAAAGTAGTAGCAAAAGCGGCTGGTCTATTTTGGGATTCAAATGAAGTATGGCTTGTGGTAGCAGGGGGCATGTTATTTATGGCTTTCCCAACCTATTATGCCTCTGTATTTAGTGGCTTTTATCTCCCATTAATTATTGTATTATGGTTAATTATCTTTAGAGCCATTGGTTTAGAGTTAAGAAGTCAATTAGATAGCAGTATGTGGAGACGAATCTGGGACACATCGTTTGGTGTTTCTAGTCTTTTACTTGCCTTGTTTTTTGGTATAGCTTTAGGAAATATTGCTAGAGGGGTTAATTTAGGTGAAATTAAAAATGGACAGCCCGTATATGAAGGCCATCTCTTCTTTTTACCATTATGGGATAATACCTTTAGCCCATTAAGCCACACGCCAGGTGTGATAGATTGGTTTACGTTAATTATCGGTTTAATCGCTGTGGTTGCTTTAACTATACACGGGGCGAATTGGATTATTTTAAAGACGAAATCTTCAATCAATGAAAAACTAAAACATATAATCTATATTGCTAACTTTATTTTGCTTGGATTAACAGTTATCTCTATCATCGCCTTATTATACATCAATCCAAATGGACTGAATAACTTTATTGAAAGACCTTATTTCCTTGTTTTTCCATTGATTTTCATCATCGGAGTGGTTGGCTTATTTTTTAGAAAAAAAATACAGAATGATTATTATGCTTTTATTTTATCTACTATGATTATTGTAGGTGGAATTTCTGGAACTTTAGCTGCGCTATCTCCTGTCATATTACCTTCTACTAATAGTGCAAGCGAACCACTAACAATCTATAATACTGCAGCACCAGCTTATGAGCTTTCTGTTGCTGTATATTGGGGGATTGTTGGTTTTATACTGATGATCATTTATGCTATCGTCCAAAAGAGATTATTAAGTGGTAAAATTGATGACGTACACTATGGACATTAAAATCATAACCCCATGTTAGAATCATTTATTGCATTAGCTAGTGTTTTATGGGGTATTATTGGAGCCAATATATTAGGATATTATTATAAACAATATAGTTTTGGGGTTACTGGAAACACCATTATAGGAGTTTTCGGAGGAACATTATTTATTAAATCCTTTGGTCGTTTGGGTTTTGATCCCTGGAGCATTATGGAGAGTGGTACGATCAATTATCCCCTACTTTTCCTCAATATTATCGTATCAATGATCGGTGGAGCTATCACACTCATATTGGCAAAAAAGGTATGGCAATATTTTAATGCAAAGAGTTGAAAGATAGCGTATCATACTATTCACTTCAGCATCTTTACAACTTTTATTGACTGTGAGAGTTATTTAATAAAAATTATATTCGGGATGCCGTTAATTCAATTCAAAACGATTACTTGTATAAAATTCTAAAACTTTTACTTTAAACAAAAAATCATATTTTGCTTGCGCTAAATTTCCTTTTGCAGCAACCCAATTATTTTTTGCCAATTCAAAATCTAAGATGTTTGAAAACCCTGCATCATATCTCTTTTGCATAAAGTCTAAAGCTACCGTTCTGGCTTCGACATTCTTAAGCGATGCTTCATATGCTTTTTTAGCATTCATAGCATCTAAATACGCTGTTTCTATCTGTTGCCTTAATTGAAATTTTTCATTCTCTAAATCCAACAGTGCATTTTCTTGACTTATTTGAGCATTGGCAATATTGGTCTTGTTCTGATAACCATCAAATATGGGTACATTGATGGAAAGTGTAAAGGCATGACCTAAATTATCTGTAAATTGTTTACCAAAATCACCATTGGGGTTGTTTTTAAAATAGGTATAACCTGTCCCAAACCCATATCCAAGTGATATAGTCGGCAATATACCTGCAGTTGCAATTTCATATTCATTAGCCGCACGCTCTACTTGTAAGGCCCTAAGTTCTATTTCTGGTCGAATTTCTAATGCCTGTTGAAAAACGTTAGATGTCATTCCCAATTCAAGTTGAGCCATATAACGCTCAGCCTCTACATCTTGTACCTGTAATGGCAAATCCACAGGCATTTGAAGAAGTGACTTTAACTGCAATAGTGCCGATTGGACACTGTTTTTTCTTTGTACAAGGGTAAGTTCATCTTGCGCTACAGCAGCCTTAGCATCAGCAATATTAGCCTCTGGTACAACACCTCCTTTGTATTGAATAGTCACAATTTCTAATTGTTTCTCAGATAGTAGAAGTTGACTCTCGGCTATCTCTACCAATGCTGTATTGAACAAAACCTGTAGGTAAGTATTGGCAATGTTAAGGGCGATATCGTTTTTTAAAACTTCCACGTTTCTATTTGCAATTTCTTGATCCAGCACAGCATTATCATATATATGAATATTTCTAAAGCCATCGAAAACTGTCCAATTAGCTTGCACAAAATCAAATTGGGTGCTATAACTATTAACCTTAATTTTAGATTGATGGTATAAGTTAGCCGATTGAGAGACACCTGCACTTACCTTGGGTAACAAGTTGCCAGAAGACCTTTTAATTTCATTTTCTGCAATCTTTTCTTTTAAGATAGTTTGCTGAACGGTAATATTGTTTTCTAAAGCATAATCAATACATTCTTGTAAATTCATGGTACGGCTGGTTTGCTGTGCACTTACAAAAATGGATAAAACGATACATCCTAATATTAAAATGGACTTCATAAGATTGTCTATTTACTTCTATTAATTTCTTGACTCCTCATCTCCTTGTTTAGAATCGGTATTCCAAACCTTTACCTGATCAGTTTTTGACACACCACTCAACACTTCAACATATAAACCATCTGAAACACCTAATTCAACTGGTTTCTTCTCCCAACCTTCACTGGTTTTTACCTCAACAAATGGGTTTCCTTGCTCATCATATTGAATTACAGATTCTAACAAGGATAAAGTGTTCTGGGTAGAAGCAATGGCAATTTCTGCATTGGCACTATACCCAGCTCGAATAAAATCCTTGGCATCCAACAAGACATTGGCTTTAATTTCAAATTGAACCACACCATTTTCCGTAACTCCCGATGGTGAAATAAAATAAAGCGTACCTTCAAAACTCTCTTCTGGCAAGGCTCCAATTTTAATGACTAGTGGCATCCCTTCTTTTAATTTGCCCACCTCAGACTCATCTACTTTTCCTTCAAAAATCATTTTATTTACATCTGCCATAGTAGCAACGGTAGTTCCAGTGCTAAAGTTATTAATGGGCTGAACCATGTTTCCTGTTTCCACCGGGATATCCAATATCATCCCAGAAATGGTTGCTCGTATTTGTGTCGTTGCATAACTTTCTAATCCTGGTGCTACACCAGATTCTGCCACTCGATAATTCTCATTCGCTGATGTTACATTGGCTTTGGCTTGATTGTATGCGTTTAGGGCGTTATCATAATCTGCTTTGGCTATCACCCCTTGATCGTAAAGATATTTAATACGATTAAAATTTTTAGTTTCATTATCCAATGCAATTTTTGCACTACGAATTTGTTGCTTTGCGACGTTCAGCGAATTTACATCTGGCACTACTTTAATCGATGCTATTAATTGTCCTTGTTCCAAAACATCGCCCTCGTTGGCATATATTTTATCTATAATTCCTGAAATATTCGGTTTTATTTCAATTTGCTCTTTAGGTTTAATCTCACCAGTTGCAACAGCCACCTGCTCAATACTTTTTGGTTCAGGCTGAACGGTGTCATATGTGGTCACTTCTTGAGCATTCTTGGAATAGTTATAATAAAATGCCCAGATAGCTCCACCTATTACCAAGGCGATTAATACTATTTTTAATATCTTTTTCATGTGTATTGTCTATATAATATTTTAT
>JBPCUN010000048.1:0-19188 GCA_051011115.1 Weeksellaceae bacterium | reverse complement strand
TTGTACAAGTTTAAAGCTAAAACTCCGTTTTACCCTAAAGGTTTTTCAATTAAGAAGTCTTTTCCTTTTTCTCACTTATTTCAATATTCCAAAATAGTGAAACTTGATTCCTGAATTGCACACAACGCCTAGCAATGGTTAGTGCGGGATTGAAAAGCGACAGTTTTCAATTTGGCACGTAGCTAAAGCTTTGTGTTTTGTTTTTATCTTTTCATTTTTAAAAGCTAAACCAAAGGTTTAGCGATTTTCATTAGTTGTTCCAAGCTTTCAATTTACTACCAATACCCGCATTAACTATAGGTGTTGTTGTATGCCGTTTTTATATTTTCTTTTTTGTCTCATACTAAATCCTATTCCGACTATTAAACCAATCAGTCCGCCTAAATAACTAAAATTATGCATTGAACCTACCATAATAAAGTGTCCTCGGTCAATTAGGTTGTCAGGTAAAAACCAGTTAGGAGGGTTTTCAACCAAAAACACTTTTCCATACAGTAATCCAATTAATCCAGTCAATAAAGCTATTCCTGTTGTCAAGGCGATTGCTTTTGCTGTTACAATAAACATCTCTTTTCCATTCCTATGAATTAAACCGATAAGTCCGAGGAAAACCCCGATAATTAGTCCGACCCACCAAGTAGCTAAAATTCCAACAATTGCAGCACCAATTCTTGGATTGTCTAAGATAATTTCAGGAGTTTTTCCAGTTCCAATATTTTGTCCTGATTCCCAGTTTTCAAGTCCGAATTGTATGAATTTAAACTTTGTATAATACTCTTCGGATATTGAATATGTTATTTGGTCGTGAATAACTCCATAAATTCCTCCAAGAATTGGAGCAATTATCAATATCAGAAGTAATGCCGTAGTCTTATTCCATTTTAAATATTTTCGAAATATCCATAGCAAATTCACGACAATAACAAACAGTAATAATTTAACAGCTATTATATCATATTTGAGATAGCATGGAGCAGAATTTTCTGAATTCTGAAAGCATGGTAAAAAGTGGTTTATTATTTTTCCGATAGGGACTACTTGCAATAATTCTAAACAAAGCAAGCTTATTAAAAAAATCAATAGATATATAGAAACTTTGTTTTTTTTCATTTCTTATGTCATGGCATACAACGGCAGTCTGTCTCATAACCACCTATTGAATGCTAAATATAAACATTAAGCGGCATATTTGATTGGTGTATGGTCAAAAAATAAAAATGTTGTTAAATTGGGTTTTAGGTTGATATGTAGGTGATTTAGGCTCAATATTGGGTTTTTAAGAGGTAAAATAAGTGCATGCATGGCTTTTAAGAAGGCTGTAACCCCTAGGTTAAACAATCTTCTTAAATTGTATGCAATGGCAATCAAACCAAAATCTGCAGAAGCTCTTTCTATTCCTTTTTTGGTTATGATGTAATCAAAACCCCATTGACGTTTGATTGTTCCAAAGGGGTGTTCTACCAATGCCTGCCTTTTTTTATAAAGTTCTCCACTGGATTCAACTCTTTTAGCGTTGTTCTCTATGTGTTCAGCATATTGGGAGCGTTGTACGATTTTACCATTTGCCTTTGCTGTAGTACATTGCTCCCTGACAGGGCATGTTTTACAGGCTTTGGTTTTGTATTGTTTGAACTTATAGTTTCGTGCCTTGTACCAATTACCGTTGGTGGTAAGGGTTTGGTTCTCAGGACAAGTATAAGAATCGGTATGGGGATCATAGGTAAAGTTTTCAACATTATAATCTGGGTTGGGAGCCTGACTATTTCTGCCAATAGCAGGGATTGCTACCAGTGTGTTTATACCGATTCGCTCAGCTGTACAAAACTCACTTCCGGTATGATAGCCTTTGTCGTATAAGGCGGTTAATGGGACTTTGGGCCGGAGGATGGACTTAGCTCTTTGTAGCATATTACCCATGGCCTTTTTATCGTTTTGATTGGTGACTTTATAATCAATCAAAAGTTTATTTTTAGCATCAACGGTAGTTTGAGCCGTATAACAAACTTCGGTTATGGTACCTCTTACAATTTGGTGTTTACTATCAGGGTCACTGGTAGATATTTGCGGATTTTCAGAACTTTTGTCCTTCTCAAGCTCTTGTTGAATAGCCTCGTATTTTTTCTGATGTTTCTTGTGCTTATCGATGTGTTGTTTTATCTCCTCAGTCTTATCTGCATCAGCCTGAGCAAGTTCTTCGTTGTACTCTTGTAATTTCTTATCAATGTATTCGAGATGGCGTTTTATCTTCTTTTTGTTATAGTTATTTTTCTTGCTGTTTTGCGCACGAAGCTTAGTACTATCGCCAGCAATAAGAACACCACCTATAAGGTTGAAGTTCTTGGCCAACGCAACACTATAACGGAACACCCGTTTAATTGCCTTAGGATTATCTTTTCTAAAACGTGCAATGGTATTATGATCAGGTTTAAGTGACTTTAGGAGCCAAATAACCTCAATATTGCGGTGGCATTCTTTTTCTAACACTCGAGAACTACGCATGCGGTTCATATAACCATAGATATAAAGTTTTAAAAGATCTTTGGGGTTGTAGGGAGGGCGACCACTTCGAGCGATAACTTTAAATCCCATCTGATCCAAGTCTAAAGCATCAACAAACTGATCAATCAACCGAACAGTATTACCCTGCGGCACCATATCATCAATGCATGACTTGAATAGAACGGTTTGTTTTCTGGGTTCACCTTGTAAATATTGCATACATAAATATACTGAATACCAAAAATATCCTCGACAATCTAAACCAAAGAAATTAAATAATTATAAACAAGTTTTGAGACAGTCTGACGGTTGGGTATAAACGTAGTTACAGGAGAAAGATACAAAAGTCTGCGCAAAATCACAGAGTTAAGCAATACGACTTCAATTTTCGGGCAGAAAATTTAAGTCCGTAATTGCGTCTATACCTTGTTGGCGGTAGTTTAAATTATTTCGTTAATAATTTCATCCATTGAATTTGTTTCTCTAAATAAATCTAATAAACAATATTTACACATGATATAATCATTATTAACCAAACTAAGTATGTCGGATTTAAAAATTTGATTTTCGTGTTGACAATTCTGACACGTAACATGGAATTCATGCAAGAAATCATTAATTGAAAAATCCATATTCACAGATTTCTCAGTTGACAATTCATAGTTTAAAATATGTCCCATTATTCTTAAAAATTTTCTTTCTTTAAATTGCTTAAGAGTTAAAATTTCTTTTTCAAGTAAATAATTGTCTGAACATTCTACAAAATAACTGAGTAAATAGGGTACATATGAGTAGTAATATTGTAATAGATTTTCCCAATCGCGATAACTTGAAAATATAAAATTAAGATTTAGATTTTCAGTCCTGTAGGATGCGTTTCTGTTAGTTACTAAATGAGTAGCCATATTAGAATTAGCGTATATACTATTCGGGTTGTTTGAGTCCCAACGAAGCTGATTTATTAAGTCTGATGAGAAGAATGCTCCGTTATCGATTTTTCCAATTGATTTCTCAATTAATAGTAATTTATCTTCACGTTTTATTCTGCCTGGGTCAAACTGTTTTGATTCTAATTCAAAACGATTTAAAAAGTCCTTTTCATGAGTTAGCAGTTGTTCAATAATAAGAAGATTTTCTAAAAAAGGCTTTCTAATAAGAGTTAATGCAACTGTTAACTTAATTTTCTTTGAGCAATCAAGTGAGTGATAAATAAAATTACAAGCGTCCGATAAAACTGCACAAATTAAATTCTTCGCAATAACTTCGTCGGCTTTGTTATCGTATCCATTTATTTTCAGCCAAGAAAGAATGTCATCTGCCTTTTCAAAATTTTCACACTCTTTTGAATTTTTAAAATCAATTGAGACATTAACCTTTCCAGCTGATTCACTATCCTTTAAAACCCAAACCAAATCATCGTATAGTCTTACACATAAGTTGTGAGAAAAATGATATTTATAATCTAATAAAGTTTCATCTTGTGGATATATATATAAAGTTTCTTTCATTTGAATTACCGCCAACACTCAAATATACAAAAGTTAAAAAAGTGATCAATAAATTTTTTTTAAATATTTTTAATATGTTAACATGTTTATTTCCAATGATATAGGGGGTTTTTGCGCAATTCCGTGCTTTGTATATTCTAAATAGTTGATTGTTACACATTTTGTATATCATTTTTAGTGAAATATTCTCAGTAAAGTTTAATATGTTTTTATTTTTCGACTGAAATTTAGTCAATACAAATGGTATTACTTTACTTCCAATTTACCTATTGTAACCGAAGTCACTTAGTCCCATTTAGATTTAGTTTAAATTAGCATGTTTTTTGCACTTAAGATAACACTATGACGCATATATATTATATCAAAGGGATGACTTGTGGAGGTTGTCAAGCTACCGTACAAAAGGAACTCGCAAAGGTAGATGGCGTAGAGGAGGTAAAAGTGGAGTTGTCGAACCAGACTGCCTGGGTGACATCTCAATCTGAGGTTCCATTTAGTCGGTTAAAGAATGCTCTTGCAGACACGCATTACGATATATTTGAAGATCAAGATAGCGCGCAACGTGAGACTTTTTATGTAAAAGGAATGTCATGTGCTGGTTGTGAGGCTACCGTACGTGACAGATTATCTGAGGTAAATGGTGTGGAAAAGATTTCCATTGATCTTAAAGATAATTCTGTGACAATGAATTTAACGAAGCCTGTTTCTTTTGCTAAGCTCGCTCGGTCATTAGAAGATACACATTACAGTCTACATAAAACCAAAAAAGAATTAGAAGAAAATAAGGCTTCTAGTCAAACAAATTTAAATCCGAATACTGCACAAGAATATTATTGCCCTATGATGTGCGAGGGTGATAAAACTTATGATAAACCTGGGGATTGTCCTGTCTGTGGAATGGACTTAGTTCCAATTCAAACGGATGAGAGCAGCAATCATGAAGAAGAGCATTATCAAAAGTTAAAGAAAAAGTTTTGGTACTCCGTCGCATTTACGCTTCCTATTTTTCTAATTGCGATGAGCGAAATGCTACCGAACAATCCGTTGTATGATATCATGCCACAGAAATATTGGAATTGGATTCAATTGGCGCTATCAATTCCTGTGGTGTTTATTTTTTGTTGGATGTTTTTTGAACGTGCATGGCGCAGTATTAAAACATTTAATTTCAATATGTTTACACTGATTGGGATTGGTGCAGGAATCGCTTGGATATTTAGTTTGTTTGGATTGATTTTTCCAGACTTTTTTCCAGAACAATTTCAAAATGAATACGGCAACGTGCATGTTTACTTTGAGTCTGCTACAGTTATTTTAACGCTTGTAATGATGGGGCAAATGTTAGAGGCAAAGGCTCATAGTAAAACAAGTTCTGCTGTCAAAGAGTTATTGAATTTAGCACCTAAAAATGCTACCTTAATAGAAAATGGTGTAGAGAAGGAAGTTCAGATAGAAGAAATTCAAAGAGGAGATAAATTACGCGTAAAACCAGGAGAGAAAATCCCTGTGGATGGTATTATTATAGACGGTGGCTCTGATATAGACGAGTCTATGATTAGTGGAGAACCTTTACCTGTGCACAAAACGATAGACGACAAGGTAATTGCAGGAACTATCAATAGTGATTCAAGTTTCATTATGCAAGCAGAAAAAATTGGTAAGGAAACCATGCTTTCTCAAATTGTAGAAATGGTAAACCAAGCCAGCCGTAGCCGAGCGCCGATACAAAATCTAGCAGATAAAATTTCATCTTATTTTGTGCCAACAGTAGTATTTGTTGCAGTAATTACCTTTATAATTTGGGCGGTTTGGGGTCCTGCACCATCATATGTTTATGCTTTGGTTAATGCGATTGCCGTGCTGATTATTGCTTGTCCTTGTGCTTTAGGGTTAGCGACGCCTATGTCTGTCATGGTAGGGATTGGGCAAGGAGCACAAAATGGGATTTTAATTAAACAAGCTGAGTCTTTAGAAAGATTAAATGATATTGATACGTTAATAGTGGATAAAACAGGTACAATTACTGAAGGGAATCCAAGTGTAGAAAGTGTACATTCATTATCAAAGGAATGGTCTGTAGAGCAAATTGCTCAATTGGTGGGAAGCATGAATAGTCAAAGTGAGCATCCTCTAGCTAAAGCAACCGTAAAGTATACTAAGGAGAATAAAATTAATTTAAAACCTATTCAGAATTTTAAATCAAATACAGGACTTGGAGTTCAGGCAGAGGTAGATAGAGGTACTTATTATTTAGGAAATAAAAAATTGATGGAATCGCATCAACTTGCATTCACCTCTGATATTTTAAATCAAGCAGAAAAATACCAAGCCAAAGCCAAAACGGTTTCATTTATTGCCAATAGCCGAGAGGTTATAGGTTTTATAGTGATTGGAGATAAGATTAAAAAAACTTCTACACAAGCTATAAGAGATTTAAGAGCAGAAGGTATTGATATTTATATGCTCACAGGGGATAATGAACACACAGCAAAAAGTGTTGCAGGAGACGTGGGTATAGACCATTTTGAATCAGGTGTTTTGCCACAAGATAAATTAGAATTTGTAAAGAAATTACAAGCACAAGGTAAAAAGGTTGCCATGGCCGGGGATGGAATTAATGATGCTCCAGCATTAGCACAAGCGGATATTGGAATAGCTATGGGTACAGGGACAGATGTAGCGATTGAGTCTGCCGATGTAACTTTAATTAAAGGTGATTTACAAGGCATTAAAAAGGCTTTGAATTTGAGTAAAGCGGTGATGAAAAACATCAAACAAAACCTATTTTTTGCTTTGATATATAATACTCTAGGCATTCCGATTGCTGCAGGGATTTTATATCCATTCTTCGGTATCTTATTGTCACCCATGATTGCGGCTGTGGCCATGAGTTTTAGTTCTGTAAGTGTGATTGCAAATGCTTTGCGATTAAGAATGAAGGAATTATAATTTCTATGATAATTTTTTTAATGCTTTATACACTTTTTAAAATTAAATCCTATATTAGCGGTATGAATTCAAGATTAAACAACAATTGGTGGTGGAACAGAGTCGATTTATCGGTGTCTGTTGCTTAACTATGTTGTTAAATTAATTCAAGAGAGACCTCGATAAATCGAAAATTTATCGAGGTTTTTTTATGTCTAAAAAATGAAAAAAAATGAAAATTAAAACTGTTCGTCATACCACTCCTGCAGATTTACATACGCCTGTCGGAATTTATCTAAAGATGCGCGATGTCTTTAGAGAAACATGTCTTTTAGAAAGTACTGATCATGAGAATCCCAATCAAAGTAAATCTATTATTTGTATAAATCCTATTGCTGGAATAGAAATTATAGACAAGCAATTTGGGGAAGTAAAAATGCCTTTTCAATCGCCAGAAAAATTTGAGATTGATAGAGAACCTACCCAAATTTTAGAAGATTTTAGACGAAACTTTGATATAAATCATCAGCCTTTATTAGCCATTGCACAGAGTCTATTCGGGTATATGAGTTATGATACCGTGCAATTCTTTGAGGATTTAGATTTTAATAAAACCAATGAAATACCATTGGTTCGATACCGATTATATCAATATGTATTGGTGATAGACAATTATACAGATGAATTACATTTATATGAAAATTTAGTGGATGGTGTAAAATCAGAATTAATCAAAATTCAAAATATTTTACAAAACAGAGATTTTCCACTATTTCCATTCAATACCAAAGGTGAAGAGCAAAGCAATTTAACAGATGAGCAGTATGTAGAGATGGTAGAGAAGGGAATTGCTCATGGTAAGCGAGGCGACGTATTCCAGATTGTATTGAGTAGGAAATTTCAACAATCCTTTGTGGGCGACGAATTTCAAGTGTATAGAGCATTAAGAAATATCAATCCTTCTCCTTATTTATTTTATTTTGACTATAGCGACTATAAATTATTTGGTTCTAGTCCCGAAAGTCAAATGATAGTTAAAGATCAAGTTGCCACCATTCATCCCATAGCCGGAACATTCAAAAGAACGAAGGACTTTGAGAAAGATGCGATTGAGGCCGAACGTTTGAAAGAGGATGCTAAAGAAAACGCAGAACATACCATGCTGGTAGATTTAGCCAGAAATGATTTAAGCAAAGTATGTACAGACGTAAAAGTCACCAAATTAAAGGAGATTCAATATTTCTCTCATGTGATTCATATGGTGAGTGAGGTAAAGGGAAATGTAACCAAAACAGATAATCCATTTGAAGTTTTAGCAGCCACCTTTCCGCAAGGTACTTTATCAGGAGCACCAAAGCATAGGGCACTAGAATTAATTGATGATTATGAACCCACATCTAGGGAATATTATGGAGGTAGCATAGGTCTTGTGGGGTTAAACGGGGATATTAATACAGCTATTATGATTAGAACTTTTATGTCAAAAAACAACCAATTAAATTATCAAGCTGGGGCAGGTGTTGTGGTGAAATCAGACCCGCAAAGTGAGATGCAAGAGGTTTTAAATAAATTAGGTGCTTTAAAGAAAGCCATTGAATTAGCCAAAAAAATCAGTTTATGAGGATTTTAATTATAGATAATTATGATTCTTTTACCTACAATCTTGTTCAATTGGTAGAAGAAATTACAGGAGATGAAGTAGAGGTGATTAAGAATGATCAAATTGATTTAAACACCATACCAACTTATGATGCAGTAATACTTTCTCCTGGACCTGGAATTCCAAAAGAAGCTGGAAAATTACTAGAAGTAATTAAACAATACGCGTCTACTGTTCCGATGCTAGGTGTATGCCTAGGGCATCAGGCCATGGCAGAGGCTTTTGGAGGAAAATTAAAGCAATTAGAAAAAGTATATCATGGGATCGGGGCTAATCTAAGATTATTATCACAAGATCCCTTATATCAAGATATGAATGAACCTATACAAGTGGGGCGTTACCATAGTTGGGTGGTTGATGAAGAATATATACCAGAAGATTTTGAAATCACTTCTACAGATGAAAATGGAATCGTGATGTCATTTCATCATAAGAAATACCCTATGATAGGCGTGCAATATCACCCAGAAAGTATCCTGACTCCCCAAGGAAAGCAAATATTAATGAATTGGATAAATACCATTGTATGAAAGATATATTAGAATACCTCTTCAGTTATAACACCTTGCGCAAAGAAGAGGCTAAATCGATTATGTTACAGATTCCTTCTGGTACTTTCAATGATTTTGAAATTACTAGTTTCATGTCTGTTTTTATGATGAGAAGCATCACAATAGAAGAGCTTCGAGGATTCACAGAAGCATTAAAACAAAAAGCAGTTGCAGTAGATTTAGGAACCACAGATTTGGTAGATATTGTAGGTACAGGAGGTGATGGTAAAAACACTTTTAATATTTCTACACTTGCTTGTTTTGTCGTAGCCGGCGCAGGTCAGAAGGTAGCAAAACATGGAAATGTGGGAGCCTCCAGTATCTCTGGCTCTTCTAATGTCATGCAGCACCTTGGCGTACAATTCTATCAAGATTCAGAAAAATTAAGAGCACAATTAGAAGCTTCTAATCTTTGTTTTTTACATGCCCCTTTGTTCCACCCTTCATTAAAAAGTGTGGCGCCCATGCGCAAGCAACTTGGCTTTAGAACTTTCTTTAATATGCTGGGACCCTTAGTGAATCCAGCAAATCCAGACCATGCCACGTTGGGCGTATACAATATGGAAACTGCTCGATTATACAATTATTATCTACAGCAGGAAAAGGAACATTTTACGGTAGTTCACTCCTTAGATGGTTATGATGAAATCTCTTTAACGGGAGAGAGTCTCTTGATGGATGAAAATGGAACCCATTTACATAGCCCAAGTGAATTTGGTGTTAAAACCATAAAACCAGAAGAACTATATGGTGGAAATACACAAGAGGAAGCAGCTACGTTATTCAGAAATATTTTAGAGGGAAAAGGAACTGAGGCACAGAACAATGTTGTCATTACTAATGCAGCAATAGCCTTGCAAACCACCCAGAAATTTGGGGACTTTACTGACTGTTTTAAACTTGCAGATCAAAGTCTAAAACAAGGATCAGCATTAGAATGTTTAAATAAACTGATAGCTGTATGATAGACATTTTACAAAAAATAGCCCAATATAAAATAGAAGAAGTAAGAAAGTCTAAAGAAATCCGACCTTTAGAAAAACTTAAAGAAAAACCGTTTTATACTAGAGATTGCTATTCTGCTAAGGCGGCAATCTTAAAAAGTGAAACAGGAATTATTGCAGAATTCAAGCGGAAATCACCTTCCAAACCATCAATCAATCTAGAGGCTGTATCAACACAAATTATTCCATCTTATGCAGATCATGGTGCGAGTGCTATTTCTATTCTAACGGATAATCATTTCTTTGGAGGTGATATCGCATTCATGTCAGAAAATAGAGAAGTGGAAGTTCCTTTTTTAAGAAAAGAGTTTATTATCGATGCATATCAAGTATATGAGGCTAAAGCCTATGGTGCAGATTTCATCTTATTGATTGCTGCAATTTTAACTAAAGAGCAAATTATCACTTTCACGGACTTAACCCATGAATTAGGAATGGAAGTCTTGTTAGAATTTCATGCAGGAGAAGAATTGGATAAAATGTATAAAGCAGTGGATTTAGTAGGAATTAACAATAGAAATTTAAAAACGTTTGAGGTGAATTTAAACCATGCCATACAAATGAGAGCATCTTTAAGTAACAATCATATTTGTGTAGCAGAAAGCGGAATTCAATCGGTAGAAGATTATATTCAATTAAAACATAATGGGTTTGATGCCTTTTTGATGGGGGAATATTTTATGAAACATTCAAATCCAGGATTGGCTTTAGAAACATTTATTCAAAACGTAAAATAAGCGGTATGAAATTAAAGGTTTGTGGTATTACAGATTTTAATCAAGCTAAATCTTTAGCACAGATGTCTGTAGATTTCATTGGATTTATTGGGTATGAAAAATCTCCTCGTTATGCTTGGAATAAAATTAGTCCTGCTGAAGTTGCAACATTAAAAAATGTATTAAAAGTAGGCGTATTTGTGAATGAAAAGGTTGACAAAGTTCTAGAATTAGCCCATCAAGCCGAGCTTGATTATATTCAATTGCATGGAGATGAACCACTAGAAGTCGTGAAGGAAATTGCAAAAGATTTTAAAGTCATTAAAGCTATTTCCATATCAAATGATTTGGAAGATCTTCAAAGTAAGATAAATTCCATGCAAAATGAGGTTTCATACTTTTTATTTGATACTGCAACGCCGAATTATGGTGGAAGTGGGCAAAAGTTTGATTGGCATATTTTAAACCAATTAAATATTTCTAAACCTTTTTTTTTAAGTGGAGGAATTGGTCTAGAAAGTAGGATTGATAGTTCTACTTTTAAAACAGCGCCTTATGCTCTTGATATCAATAGTCGTTTTGAAGTAGAACCAGGAGTCAAAGATTTAATAATGATAAAAGATTTTATTTTAAAAAATAATATTTAAAGATGAGTAAGATAATTAATAAAAACCCAGATGAAGATGGCTTTTATGGTGAATTCGGTGGTGCTTTCATCCCAGAAATGCTATATCCTAATGTGCAAGAATTACAACAAAGATACATTCCGATTATAGAATCAGAAGAATTTCAAACAGAATACCAAGATTTACTTCAGAATTATCTGGGTAGAGCGACACCTTTATATTATGCCAAGAAACTAAGTGCGAAGTATCAAACGAATATTTATCTGAAAAGGGAAGACCTAAATCATACAGGATCTCATAAGATGAATAATGCGCTTGGTCAAGTATTATTAGCAGAGAAATTAGGAAAAAAACGAATTATTGCTGAAACAGGCGCTGGGCAACATGGAGTAGCTACAGCCACGGCTTGTGCTCTCAGAGGCTTAGAATGTATTGTATATATGGGGGAAATTGACATGAAGCGTCAGGCTCCGAATGTATCTCGTATGAAAATGTTGGGTGCAGAAGTGCGTGCAGCGAAAAGTGGAAGTAAGACCTTAAAGGATGCTGTAAATGAGGCTTTACAAGATTGGGTTTCTAATCCTGAAGATACACATTATGTTATAGGTAGTGTGGTAGGACCTCATCCATACCCAGATATGGTTGCTCAGTTTCAAAGTGTAATCAGCAAGGAAATCAAATCTCAATTCCAGAATCAATTCGGTGGTTTACCTACCCATGTTTTGGCTTGTATTGGAGGCGGAAGCAATGCCGCAGGTGCGTTTTATCATTTTATAGAAGAAGAGAATGTGCAACTTATTGCGGCGGAAGCCAGTGGAGAGGGGGTTGAGTCAGGTAAGAGTGCGGCCACTTTTCAACTTGGTTCTATGGGCGTATTACATGGTAGCAAAAGCCTGGTGATGCAAACTCCTGACGGGCAAGTTGTAGAACCCTACAGTATCTCTGCAGGCTTGGATTATCCAGGAGTGGGTCCATTGCATGCGTACTTGCAAAGCGAGAATAGATTACAAGTTTTGAACGCTACAGATCAAGAAGCTTTAGCAGCTGTACAAGAATTGACGTTATTAGAAGGAATTTTGCCTGCTTTAGAATCGGCGCATGCTTTAGCATTATTAAACAAAATTAAATTATCCCCAAAAGACGACGTGGTAATTTGTTTGAGTGGGAGAGGAGATAAAGATTTACAAACTTATTTAGAGGCGTTTAATCTTTAAAAATTATACAATAATTGATATATGAAACTTAATATATTTTTCACAGCAGGATACTTTACTGAATTAAATACCCTAGAGATGATTCAGTCGTTAGAAGAGAGTGGCGTCGATCGTGTAGAGGTTGGGATGCCTTATAGTGATCCTGTGGTAGATGGTCCTGTAATCCAAAAAGCTAATATGGAGGCGTTAGAAAATGGAATGACCATAGAGCGATTATTTCATGAACTAGCAGGATTAAAGGATACTGTAAATATACCTGTAGTGCTTATGGGGTACTTGAATCCTGTGCTACAATTTGGATTTGAAAAATTTTGTCAAAAGGCCAATGAAGTAGGCATATCAGGTTTAATAATTCCTGATTTACCACCTGAAATTTGGGAGAAACAATACAAGACTATGTTCGAACAATATAAATTAACCATGACCTTTATTGTAACCCCACAAACAGAGGTCAAAAGAATGGCCTATTTAGATAATTTAGGAAGTGGTTTTATTTATGCAGTAGCGGATAGTTCTATTACTGGGTCGAATTTAGATCATACTCAAAGGCAAGAATATTTTGAAAGGTTAAAGCATTTTGGTTTTAAGAATGAGTGTTATGTTGGCTTTGGAATAAGAACGAAAGAAGATCTTGATTATTTGTCTCAATATGTAGATGGAGGTATCATTGGAACAGCATTTATTAATTATCTAAAACAGGGAAAACATCCTATCAGAGATAAGATTAAGGCGTTTATTTCTATGCTTGAATAGTATATCTCTTTGTTTTTGTTAAAATTATTATTGGAATATTGAAATGCCATATTTAACAATTAACTTGCATGCTATTAAATTTTTAGTAAAGTGAAAGTTGGCTTGTTAAACTAAATAATAGAGGCATTGAAGAATAAGACATTTAAGATTTTAAAAGTTGCGGGATATGTTGTATTGGCTATCTTGATTTTACTGATTATTCTTGTGTTTAGTCTACGCATACCTGCGGTTCAAAATCAAGTTAAGAATTATGTAGTCAATTATCTAGAAGATAAGATAGATACAGAAGTCTCCCTAGAACGTGTATATGTAGATTTCCCAAGTAGTATTGTATTAGAAAACTTGCATTTACACGGACAAAAAAAGGATACTTTATTATATGCACATAAGTTAGATGTAGGGCTTAATATACCAAAGCTACTTCATAATACCGTAGATCTTACATCCATTGATATGGAAACCGTCCAAGCCAATGTAGTGCGAGATGAGAATGGAAGATTCAATTTTGATTACATCATTGATGCTTTTGTGACAGAGGATGAAGAGGCTACCGAATCTGAACCTTGGATAATATCTTTAGACCAAATTCACTTACAAGATATTGACGTTACATTTTTAGATTTACAGCAACATAATGATCTACATGTTTACTTTAATAATTTTGAGACTACGGTAGAGACGTTTGATTTAGAGAAGAATAGTTATGCCTTAGATAAAATTATTTTAGATGGTTTAAAGCTTAAAATGCAACAAGATTTAGTAAAAGAAGTTGCGGTTGAAGTGGAGCAAGAGGTGGATTCCATGAATGCGCAAAATCCTATGAAACTGAAATTAAATGAGATTGCTTTTACCAATTTTGATGTAGATTATGCAGATGACAATACCCAGACTTATGGTAAAATTAAATTTGGGGAATTAAGTTCAGGCATCAAAGCATTTGATTTAGAAAAGCAATTGTATGATGTAGATAATTTGGTATTCACCGATGCAGATTTGAAAATAGATCTGCACTTACCTGGAACTGATGCAGATAAAGAAGTTGAAAATGCAGAGGTGGATCCTCAAGAACAAGCAGACCTCAAAGTATTTTTAGACCATTTAAAACTAGACAATATTAAACTTGTCTATAATAATACCGCTATGTCGAGGTCTAAAGAAGGAATGGATTTTAACCATCTCGATTTTCAGACCCTGAATTTGGAAGCAGAGAATTTCAAAATGGAAGAAGGTACTTTCGCAGGGAGTATAGAATCAGCCAGAATTCAAGAAAGAGGAAACCTAAATATTCTCGCTTTAGAAACAAATTTCAGATACGATAACAAGCAGGCGTATTTGAAAGATTTAAATTTACAAACAGACCGTTCAATCGTACGGGATGAAGTAGTGTTAAACTATGATCATGTTGACCAATTATCTGAAAATTTAGGGGCGGTTCAACTTTCAGCCCATATAAAAGATTCTAAAATTGGTTTTAGAGACATTCTTAATTTAATGCCATCACTTCGTAAAGATTCACCTTTTAATCAATATCCTGATGCAGTGTTAAATCTAGAGGCAACAGTGAATGGAACGGTAGATGATTTAATTATACAAAAATTAAATGCTAATGGTCTAGGAGATATTCAATTAGCGACAAGCGGAAAGATTAAAAATGCAATGAATCCAGACTTTCTTTACTATGATTTAAACATCAAAAACCTTTCTGGTTCTGCATCTACTATCCATAAATTATTACCAAGAAATACCATTCCAAATAATATTAGTTTACCTTCTAAAATTCGATTAGCAGGTACAGCGAAAGGAACGACAGAGATCATAGATGCTAATTTAAATCTGAAGTCCACTGATGGAGACGCTAAAGTAATAGCTCATCTTAATTTATCCCAAAAGAATAAGGAGCAGTATGATGTAGATGCCAAATTACAAGATTTAAATGTGGGTAAAATCATTCAGAATAAAGATTTAGGAAAGATTACTGGTAGCATTCAGGCTAACGGTAAGAGCTTCGATTTTGAACACGGGCAGGCTGAATTAGCAGGAAATATTGAATATGTAGATTATAACGGTTATCGCTATAATCATATGTTATTAGATGGAAGTTTAAATAATGGCTCGTATGACATAGATTTAAATTCAAAAGATCAAAATGCTAATTTAACTTTAAGAGCGAACGGTTTAATTAATGAAAATCATCCAACAATTGTATTGGCTGGAAACATTCGAAAGCTAGACCTGCATGCTCTAAATTTCTATGGTAGTCAGATGATATTGGCTGGGAATATCAATGGAGAGTTTTCTAATATAGACCCTGATAATCTGAATGGAGAATTTACCTTAACCAATTTTGCAATCTCTGATGCGCAAGATGTTTATCCATTGCAAGAGGTTCACTTTAAATCATCTTCTAATGATCAAGGCAATGAATTAGCTTTAAATTCTCAAATTATAGATGCGGACATCACGGGAGATTTTAAATTGACAGAAATCCTCGGGTCTTTATTGCAGACAATCAATAGTTATTACCAATTTCAAGAACCTAGCAAGCAGAAGCAAATCACCTCTAATCAATATGTAAATTTTGATATTAAAGTAAAGGATGATAAAGTTTTACACAAGTTTGTTCCTGATTTAGAATCTTTTGAAACCATTACGCTGCAAGGGAATTATGTTGCAGATACCAAGGAACTACAGGTGGATGGACAAATACCACAGTTAACGTATGCAGGATATCATATAGATAATGGAGTATTGGCAATTAATACATCGAATGAGGCATTAAATTATCAATTACATGTTACCCACGTGAGCAGTGAAGATTTTCAATTAGACCAACTTGACGCGAATGGTAATGTAGCTAATAACAAGATAATATATCATATTTCTACCCAAGATGCAGCGGGTAAAGAAAATTATTTAATTGCAGGAAATTTAGAATCCATCAATAATATTCATCAAATTTCGCTAGATCCTGGTGGAATCATCCTTAACGGAGAAAATTGGGAAGTGGGCGATAATAATCTTCTACAAATTAACAATAAGGGTGGAATCCATGCAGAGAATTTTGTGTTGAGTAATGGAGTAAGTAGGATTAAAATACAATCGCAAGGAGAATCTATGAATAGCCCGTTGCGTGTTGATATTGATAATTTTGATATTGCGACCATTACAGAAATTATTAAAAAAGAGGAATTACCTGCCAGCGGAATCATTAATGGCTATGTGACGTTAGAAAATTTGCAAAACAAGATGCGTTTCAACGCTGATTTAAACGTGAAAGAATTGGCGATGTATGAGCAAATGGTAGGTACGATAGATGCTAAAGTTAACAGCGAAAACGCAGATTTATTAAATGTAAATGTTCAATTAAGTGAAAATGGCAATGATGCCACGATCACAGGAACTTATGGAATCAATAGTGATGCGCTCAATTTAGTCCTCAATTTAAAGAAACTTCAAATGAAGAGTTTAGAAGGCATCACCAAAAACGAAATTAAAGAGACAGAGGGGTATTTATCTGGAGATTTAAACATCAGTGGAACCACGAAGGCACCTCGAATATTAGGTACCTTGGCTTTGAATGATGTGGGAATGCAAATTACCCAATCTGGAAGTGATTTCAGAAATATTAATGATGAAATATACTTCCGTGAACAAGGTATTGTATTTGATCAATTTAAAGTCAATGACAATAGTGGTAATTCGTTGATTGTAGATGGGCAAGTCTCAACGCAAACTTATACAGATTTTGCCTTTAATCTAGATGTAAATTCAGAGAATTTTAAAGTAGTAGATTCAGAAGAAGATTTGAACCAAATGATGTATGGTACGCTAATTATTGATGCGGATTTACATATTGGAGGTGATTTAAATTTACCAGAAGTAGATGGATTAGTAGAAGTGGGAGATGAGACAGATTTCACTTTTGTAGTACCACAAGAATCTCCAACATTAGAAGAAAGAGAGGGAATTGTACGATTTGTAGACAAAGATATTGCATTACAAGAAACGGTGGCGAATGATAGCATCAACACAGAAGCTAGAATTAAGGGAATGAATGTGAATGTGGATATTTCTATTACAGAGGAAGCGAAGATGTCGCTCATTATAGATAAAGCGACAGGAGACTTTGTGAAATTACAAGGAAATGCTGAGTTGACAGGTGGGGTGGATCCTTCAGGTAAAACTACGCTTACTGGGGTATATGAAGTGAATGAAGGTGCTTATGAATTGAATGTAAGTATGATTAAAAGAAGATTTGATATTCAAAAAGGTAGTACCATTGTTTGGAATGGAGACCCGCTCGAGGCAACCTTGGATATTACAGCTAATTATAAGATTGATGCTGCACCAATTGACTTGCTGCAACAGCAATTGAGTGGTATGGCGCCGTCTGAATATAATATGTATAAACAACGCATTCCATTCAATACCCTATTGATTATGAAAGGTGATTTGATGAAACCAGAAATTACCTTTAACATCACGATGGATGAAGAGAATCCATCCATTGCAACCTCTATTATAGATAATACAAAGACGAAGTTAGAGCAGATTCGACAAGATGAATCTGAAATGAATAAGCAAGTTTTTGCTCTTTTATTATTGAATCGATTTATAGGTGAAGACCCATTCTCTACAGAATCTGGAATGTCCGCCGGCACGATGGCAAGGCAGAGTGTGAGCCAAATATTATCTCAACAATTGAACAACCTTGCAGGTGATTTAATTGCGGGCGTAGATATGGATTTCGATTTTGATTCTTATGATGATTATTCTCAAGGACAGAAAAATACTAGAACAGATTTGAATGTGGGGTTAAGCAAACGTTTATTAAATGATAGGCTTAAGATTACCGTTGGTAGTAAGTTTGGATTGGAAGGTTCTGCCAGAGAAAATGAAGAGTTAAATAATATCGCTGGAGACTTAAGCATAGATTATATGTTGTCTAAAAATGGACGATATATGTTGAGAGCATTTAGAATGAATGAATATGAAGTCGCCCTACAGGGTCAGATAATAGAAACTGGAGTAAGTTTCATTATTAATTTAGATTTTGATGAATTTAAAGATATATTCAAAAAAGCCAAGGGTAGAAAAGAAAATGATTAAATTATGAAGAAGCCATTATCATATTATATAGGCATCATGATATTTGCTGTAGGATTAACTTCTTGTGGAACCGCTAATTTGAAGGAAGGAGAACGTTTGTATACAGGTGCTGATATTATTATAGACTCAGATACATTATCCAAAAAAGATAAAAATCAACTAAAAGATGGTTTAGAAGGTAAGATAACGCCAAAACCCAATACTTCTTTCCTGGGAATGCGTCCAAAATTATTCATTGGTAATTTGATGGGTGATGTGGAAAAGAAGAAAGGGATTCGCCATTGGATCAAGCAAAAATTAGGAGAAGAACCAGTATTGTTAAACCAAGTGGATGAGGATTTTAATAGAGATATTATAGTTAATTATTCAGAAAATAAAGGGTACTTTAATGCACAAGCCTCTTATGAAACCAAGTTAAAGGATAAAACTGCTAAGGTAGAATATACTGTAAAACCAAAAAATCGATATTACATTAGAAATGTAGCATTTGATTTAGACTCTAGTACTTTGGGGCAAGAAATTGCTAAATTAACAGATAAAACTATTCTGAGATCCGGTGATCCATTCGATTTAGATGTCATCAAAACAGAAAGGCAACGTATTGACACTAGGTTGAAGGA
>JBPCUN010000047.1:0-7995 GCA_051011115.1 Weeksellaceae bacterium | reverse complement strand
GAAATTTGGGTAATTATAGCGACAGGGCTCACCTCTGCCCATTCCGAACAGCGAAGTTAAGCCTGCCAGCGCCGAGGGTACTTCGAAAGAGGGAGAGTAGGTCGTCGCCATTCTTTATATTAAAGCCTTATTGCTAACACGCAGTAAGGCTTTTTTTATGCCCTATTGTCAAACTTATTGTCCGTGTAAACCTCATTGTTGATTCTACATATTCTAGCTATAATACATTACAAAGCGCACGAAACAAGATCATACGATTATAGCATAAAGTCTGCTTTAGAATATATTTTAATTAAAAAAACCGCCTCGGGTAGAGACGGTTATAAATTAAAAAAGTTAAACGTTCAAGAATTCTACAGGTATAATAAGCCTATTGAATTATTAACTGAATTTGTTATATAGATCTTTTCCTAAAAAAAGTAAGGATAATATATAAAACAAGCCGCCACAAAAGACGCACTTGCTGCGAATGTTACCGCTCCAGCAGATATATCTTTTACTTCTCCGATTTTATCGTGAAAATCGGGATGTACAAAATCACACAATTTTTCTATAGCTGTATTTAAACCTTCTGCCGTAAGGACGAGTCCAAAACACAGGAATTGAATCATCCAATCAAGTGAACTAATCCCTACTATATAACCTAAAGCACAGAATACAAAAAATACCATAGATTGAGCCATGATAGAAGATTCTGTTGTAATTAGTTTAAAAGCACCACGTAGAGCATATTTAATGCTATTTAATCTATCAATAATAAATGAATCTTCTTTCTTCATAGGTCCTGAATGATGCTCAATATTACTCTATATAAGCATTGAAAAGCAAAGATACAAAATCAAAATAGGTGAGACTATTTTATGCCTTACTCCCTTATTTTTTCTTAGGTTTTGATAAAGGTAATGCCATATAGGACTCTTTGATTAATTCTACTAATAACTCAGGATTTTCCAATTCATCTTCTATCAAAATATAATTTTTGGCTCCTGGGAATGGACTTCCAAGTTCTCCCTGATGAAGTTTTAATCCAATATTTGTAGGTTTTATAAATAACCTATTATCTGTGATGAAACCCAAAACTTTTTCATTGGCATAAATACAATATTCGCCAAACATTTTTCTATAACTTAGCTTCCCTTCAAAGGGTAATTGATCGAGAACGTAATCTTTAAAATCTTTTGTAGAAGCCATCCATATTATTTGTATAGTAAAGTTAAATAAAATAACTTGTGAATTGTTTCGAATATCTTGCAATTTTAAATCTATGTGTTCCATTCAAACTAAACTAAATTTAAAGCCTTTTACTACGATGGCTATAGATGTGAAAGCCACTAATTATGTGGAAATTAATTCTGTGAAGGATTTACAATTATTCCTGAACACTTCTTATAAAAAACCACTATACATTTTGGGTGGCGGGAGCAATATTGTTTTTTTACAAGATTATTCTGGTACAGTTTTGCACATGCATAATTTAGGAAAAGAAGTTGTAGGTAAAAGTGATAATATCGTTTTAATCAAGGCTAATGCTGGTGAAAATTGGCATGAGTTTGTACTGTGGACATTGTCTAAAGGTTTTGGAGGATTAGAAAACTTATCTCTAATTCCTGGATGGGTAGGAGCATCTCCTATGCAAAATATTGGGGCTTACGGTAGAGAAATTAAGGATGTCTTTCATGAATTAGAAGCTGTAGAAGTTGCCACGGGAAAGATTAGAACATTTACTCATGAAGATTGTCAATTCGGCTATCGAGAGTCAGTATTTAAAAATGAATTAAAAGGGCAGTATATAATTTCGTCTGTAACTTTTAAGCTAACTATACAGCATCACGAGTTAAATACCAATTATGGTGCTATACAGGATGAGTTATTGGCTATGAATGTGATTAATCCCACCATAAATGATGTTTCTAATGCAGTGATTGCTATAAGAAAAAGTAAATTACCTGATCCAAAAAAAATCCCTAATTGCGGCTCTTTCTTTAAAAATCCGACCATCTTAAAGGAACAATATTTTTTATTAAAACAAGACTATCCAGAGATACCAGGATATGTGGTTTCTGAAACGCATATTAAAGTACCCGCTGGTTGGTTGATAGATTATGCTGGTTGGAAGGGTTATCGCAATGATACTGTTGGGGTCCATGATAAGCAGGCATTAGTGTTGATAAATCATCATCATGGAAGTGGTCAAGATATTTTAAAACTTTCAAACGATATTATGCTAGATATCGAGGCTAAATTTGGCATAAAATTGGAAAGAGAAGTTAATATGATTTAAATTCATTAAATCATTCATTATTAAATAATTATCATGAATAATCCTGTTTATATTATATCATTTATGCTTTTAGTATTTATCACTTCTTGTTCTACCGCTTATGTAGCAAGTGATTATGATAGAGAAGTTAATTTCAGACAATATAAAACTTATAATTTTTATGCTAATATAAATTGGAAGGATATGAATGAGTTTAATCGAAATGCTATGCTAAATGCTATCAGAACAGAACTGCAGAAGGATGGATTAAAACAATCAGATAATCCAGACTTGTGGATAGATATTTTGGTGGACGAAAAGCTGGTTAAACGACAAACAGGTAGTGTTGGTTTAGGATCAGGAAGTTATGGTAGAGGAATGAGCGTAGGGATGTCTGTAGGGATTCCAATTTCGACCAAGAAAATGCAAAAAAATTATATGATTGAAATGGTAGATGCTAAGAATGAGCATTTAGTCTGGCAAGGAGTTTACGAAAAAGACGCTTCTGTACGTGCAGATAATCAAGCAGTGATACAACAAGCTGTAGAGAAATTATTGGCTCAATTTCCCCCTAAAAAATAAAGAATGAATTCAGAAGAGATTAACAAAAGAGAAGAGGAGCTGAAGGAATTAGAACAAGAAATGCTATTGTTAGAGCAGGATGTGGATTTGCTGAAACAAATGCATGCTAAATTGAAAGAAATCCATGAGCGTAAGCAAAAACTAGAACATTATTATTTCCAAGAAGGCTATAGAGCAGATCGTAAAATAGAGCATCAATTTAAAGATACTTATGGGTTGTTAAGTGAGGATGGTCTATGGAATTTATTTTATGAAATAGACCAAGAACAATTACAACTGTTAAAATTTTTAGTAAACAACTTAAGATAATAGGATTAGGGTATTTGTAAATATTTATGTGTTTGTAAACTAACCTTCCAGCGAGGATTATTTAAAATATATTCTACAATCTCTGGCATCATGGCATCCCGTTTACTCCATTCTGGTTGTAGGAATAATTCACACTCACCAGAAACTCTGTCAGCAAAACTTTCTGCAAATTTAAAATCGTGCTTGTTGAATATTATACATTTTAATTCATTTGCTCGCGCAATCACATCATCTTTGGGTAGCATAGTTTTTTTTGGAGAAAGACATATCCAATCAATTTGGCCGCTTAATGGGTAAGCACCACTTGTTTCTATATGAACTGTGCAACCTTTTGCTTTTAAGGCAGCTGTCAAATAATCTAAATTCCACATGAGGGGTTCACCTCCAGTAAGGATAACATTTTTTGAGAATTCTGCCGCTTGGTTTACCAACGTGTCTACATCTGTCAATGGGTGTTTTCCAGCCTCCCAACTTTCTTTTACATCGCACCAATGACAACCCACATCGCAACCTCCAATACGTATAAAGTATGAAGCCAAACCTGTGTGTGCACCTTCTCCTTGTATAGTGTAAAAATGCTCCATAATTGGGAGCATTTTACCTTCTTTCATTAATAAATTTTCTTCGCTACTAATCTTCAATCTTACTTATTTAATCTTTTGTAATATTATTAACTTTTGTTATAAGAATGCAAGGTATTCTTTAAAAGCATTGATCTAGTCATTGGCCCAACGCCACCGGGTACTGGCGTTATATAAGAGGCTTTATTTTTTACTTGTTCATAAGCTACATCTCCTACAAGTTTATAGCCTTTTTTAGTAGAGTCATCATCCACCCTAGAGATACCTACATCAATAATTACAGCACCCTCTTTCACCATTTCTTCTTTCAAGAAATTAGGTACTCCTAACGCCGTAATGATTATATCTGCTTTTTTGGTGAATTCCTCTACATTCGGTGTCGCGCTATGGCAAAGTGTCACAGTACTATTACCAGGTGTAGTTTTTCTACCCATCAAGATGCTCATCGGTCTACCTACAATATGGCTACGACCTATAATTACACAATGTTTTCCTTTCGTATCTATGTTATATCGTTCTAGCATTTCCATAATACCTGCTGGTGTTGCCGGTAGGTAGGCATCCATATCTAAGGCCATTTTACCAAAATTGGTAGGGTGAAATCCATCGACATCTCTATCTGGATTGATGGCCATCGTTACACGTTCTTGGTCTATATGTTTCGGCAATGGTAATTGTACTATAAAACCATCTAAATTGTCTTCTGTATTCAGTTTATTAATTAAATCTAAAAGTTCTTTTTCAGAAATATCGGAAGACAAGCGATGGAGGGTAGATTTAAAACCTACAGCTTCACAATCCTTAATTTTATTACGAACATAGGATTGGCTTGCAGGATCGTCACCTACTAGCACAGCGGCTAGATGTGGGGCTCTTTTACCAGAATTTAATATAGCATCAACTTCTTGTTTTATTTCCTCTCTAATTTGTTTAGAAAGCTTATTACCATCCAGAATTTGCATAAAATAAATTTTATACAAAGGTACGTTATAAATCTGTTATCTTTGTAATATGAAAAAGATAACCCCAGCCATTTATATATTTAGTTTTTTTATTGCCGTAGTCATCATGTATTGGGTGATGATTAAGCAAGATGCTGCCACGCATGAACAAGCTTTAATTAATGCTTTAGCGGGCGGAATAGGGATGTTGATTGGACTTTTCATTTACAGTAAATTTATCAAGAAGGATGGAAGTGATGATAAAATGCCAGATTAAAATTTAATCATATAATAATTTGCCTTGAAATCTTGCAGATATATTATTTATCAGAAATTTTTTAAAGGTATATAAAACAAAAAAGCCTCAAGAGATTTCTCTTAAGGCTTTATGCGATCCGGACGAGATTCGAACTCGCGACCACTTGCGTGACAGGCAAGTATTCTAACCAGCTGAACTACCGGATCATCACTTTATTTATTTAAAGATGCTAAAGCAACATCTTGCGATCCGGACGAGATTCGAACTCGCGACCACTTGCGTGACAGGCAAGTATTCTAACCAGCTGAACTACCGGATCAAATTTTAAATTTCAATTGCTAGTGATGTTTATTTCATTAGCGACTGCAAATATAAAAATAAATTTTATAAAACCAAGCGCTTTTTTAAAAAAGATTCAATTTCTACTGAATAAAAAAGCGCTTGGTTTTGTATGTTACTTACATTAAAGCTTCTAACTTTTTCGCTAATTGATCCTTTGGCACAACACCAACTACTTTATCGGCTACTTCTCCGTTTTTGAAGAATAAGATTGTAGGGATGTTTCTAATACCATAAGCCGCTGCAGTATCTGGATTTTTATCCACATCTACTTTACCAATCACGGCTTGATCTGCGTACTCTTCATTTAGTGCATCTACACTTGGACCTACCATTCTACATGGTCCACACCATGCTGCCCAGAAATCAACCATTACTGGTTTATCTGTGTTTATAGTTTCCTTAAAATTTGCATCTGTGATTTCTAATGCCATAACTATCTATTTTAATTTAATTATACTTATCATAAACCTTTCCTAACTATCAAAACTGCCATAAATTTATTTAATATACAAATTAATTTAGCTTGAAGTTTAATCCAGAAAAATCTTCTAATTCATTTAATAATTCTTGACAAATATTAACTCTAAAGGTAGACGATTTTGAAATAATATTCTTATTATCAAGTTGAATCTCAATGTTTAAATCTTTGTCGCCACTATATTTTTTTAATACCTCCATAAATACATCCAAGAAAACTTCGTCTAAATGCTTGGCGTCTATAACTACATTTAAGGCTTTAGATTGATTTTCCATTACATTACTCAAGAGTTGAATGTCTGAAATATTGACATATGTTCTGCCAGACCATTGATTCTTGGTAATATTAATACCTAATAATACCATCAGATTGGTCTCTAAAAAATGTTTATATTTAAGATAATCTTCTCCGAAAAGCATAATTTCTGTACTTTCTGTGTAATCCTCAATCACCATTTTACCAAATTCTCTACCATCTTTACTAGAGACCATATGATTTACTTCTGTAATCATTCCAGCAACTTTTAGGGGTCTACCTACAAATTTTTCTTCATTCCCCTTCAATTGATCTAAGGTGATGTTGGTATAGCCTTTAATAGCATATTGATATTTATCTAATGGGTGAGAAGATATATATATTCCAACAACCTCTTTTTCTTTATTCAATTTCTGAATTACTGGCCATTCCTCACAGTCTGGAATAAAAGGTTCTTGAATAGAATTTTGCATGGTTTCCTCACCAAATAGTGAAATTTGATTTTCATCTCCACCTTTTTGAGAAGCTTGACCAAATTTGATGATTTTTTCTATCGCTGTAGTACCATCGGTTTCATAGAAATATCTACCTCTATGAATTGTATCAACTTCATCAAAAGCACCAGCGTAAATCAAGTTTTCAATAGTTCTCTTGTTACATTGAGTCAGATCTACACGTTTTACAAAATCAAAGATACTCTTGAATCGTCCGTTTTCTTTTCTCTCTTTTACAATGGAGTCTACAGCACCTTGCCCAACACCCTTTACCGCACCTAAGCCAAAACGAATAGCCCCTTCTTTATTTACATTAAAGTATAAGCTACTTTCATTCACATCTGGACTTAAAACAGGAATACCCATTCTTTTACATTCCTGCATAAAGAAAGAAATGTCCTTGATGTTTTTCATGTTATTACTTAGCGTAGCAGCCATTAATTCTGCTGGGTAATGTGCTTTTAGATAAGCCGTTTGAAAAGCAACATACGCATAACATGTGGAGTGAGACTTATTAAAAGCATATTGCGCGAAAGCCTTCCAATCCTCCCAAATCTTCTTTAATATCTTTTGATCATGCCCATTGGCCATCGCTTGATCCATGAATTTCCCTTCCATTTTGGCAAGTGTTTCCATTTGCTTTTTACCCATGGCTTTACGCAAGACGTCAGCTTCACCTTTGGTAAAGTTCGCCAGTTTCTGAGATAAAAGCATTACTTGCTCTTGATAAACCGTAATTCCATAGGTTTCTGAAAGATATTCTTCCATTTCGGGTAAATCATAAGTGATTTCCTCGTTCCCATGTTTACGTGCAATAAAGTTTGGAATATATTGTAATGGACCTGGACGATAAAGCGCATTCATCGCAATTAAATCATCAAATTTATCTGGCTTTAAAGCTTTTAAGTGTTTTTGCATCCCTGCTGATTCATACTGGAATATTGCAGTTGTTCTACCAGGTTTAAAAACTTCTTCGTAAGTCTGTAAATCATCTAACGGGAAATCATCTGGAACTAAATTCACGCCTTTAGTTTCCTTTACAAGTTCCACAGCATCTTTGATAATTGTAAGGGTCTTTAATCCTAGAAAATCCATTTTTAGAAGACCAGCGTCCTCCACTACAGCGTTATCAAATTGGGTAACAATTTGGTTTCCTGTGGTTCCGTCCTCATTGCTTCTTTCTTTGGCAACTGCCACAGGAATTAATTCGCGAATATCAGTTGGTGTAATAATCACTCCACAGGCATGCACTCCCGTATTTCTGATACTACCTTCAATAACCCGAGCTTGATTTAATGTCCTAGCTTCTAGATTATCTTGTGCAGCTATTTTTAAAATTTCCTTGCTATCCGATAATTCATCTCCATTGAATTTAGAATTCAAATCCTTGTCGCTCATTCCGAACAACTTGTTCAATTTGGTATGAATTTTCTTGGCGATTCTATCCGTGTCTGGTAATGGTAAATCTAAAACACGTCCTGTATCACGCACGGC
>JBPCUN010000046.1:0-3139 GCA_051011115.1 Weeksellaceae bacterium | reverse complement strand
GTGCTTACTACACGGTTCAAGGTGTTCTATTTGCAGACGACATGGAAATTTCTAACAATAACATGAACGGAATTTTAATGGTTAATGCACCATTAGCTGGTGTTCAGGTAGATGTTTTAAATAACACATTTAGCGGACAAACACAAATGACTCCAGACCATTTATATGCATTAGTTGAAATTAGAAGTATTGACAATGCAAGTGTGAATATTGCAAATAACAACTTCGTAGATTATACACGCATTGGATTTATTAGTCAAGCTTCTAAAAACGTAACATTAGCAAACAACACATTCACTCCATTAGCAAGTGCAAATGCATTTATTTCTGCCATGGTAAATACAAAAATAATGACCAATGGTGTACAAGGAAATACCTATGCAGATGAAATTGAAATCGTAGGAAATACATTTAATGCGGCAACGGCAAACACGGGTTCTGCATTAGTATTTGCAGATCATTTTGGTGTAAATACACCGGCATTTGGAAACGTAAAAATTGGTTCGGCTATAGCAACTGAGAAAAACATCTTTGATGTAGATTTAGGAAATCATATAGTTTTAGATAACGAAAGTGGAGCAAGTTCAAACTATGCATTATGGAATGGATATGCAGTTACAACTATGAAACCAGTAAGTGAAGACTTTACTGCGTTAGCAATTCATAACAATTATGGATTAACTGACTTTGCTCAAATAGAAGCAAAAAACATAGATAATGTTGACAATGCGAACTTAGGTAAAGTAATCATTAAATCTACCGGAAATGTTCGCTATGTAGCAACAACAGGTTCAGATATCTCAAACGACTGTACCGATTCTTTTCAACCATGTGCCACTATTGGTCATGCCATTAGCGTTGCAGAAGTTGCAAATACAATTGAAATTGCGCAAGGAACATATCCTCAAACTGCTTTATTACAAATCGACTTAGATAGCTTAGTAATTAAAGCCGAAAACTTAGCAAATAAACCTGTAATTACTACCAATCAAGCTACATTATTCAACATTAATGCGAAAGAAGTTTCTATTGAAGGATTAAGAATGGAAATGGGTTTAACAGCAACTACAGGTAAGTATGCAATTGAATCTACCACTTCAAATTTCAATAATTTAAACATAGAAGAAAACGAAATTGTTTCTACAAATACAAGCACATTTCCAAGTATGATTTGGGATTCTTATGCTATCAGACTATACTCTTCAGTAGGAAGCTTAGATACAGTTTCAATTCTTAATAACTACATAGGAAGTGTGGGCGCAACAAATGCAATATTTGGTCGTGCAATTGCTTTAGGATCTGGTTCAACAGATGGTGCTAGCGCAACTATTCAAGACAACGAAGTAGCAGGATTTTACACAATTCAAATCATTCGTTCAACTGGTGATGTTGCAATGTCAAATAATATATTCAAAGGTATCACAATGGTTAATTACCCATATACAGGAGTGAATATTACATTAAACGACAACGAATTTGATGGAATATCATCTTCGGTTTCTTCAAATTTATATGCACTTGTTGATATACGTTCTATAGAAACCGGAAGCGTAGAACTTTCGAATAATGTTTTTAAAAATTACATGAATATTGGATTATTAAGCATGGCATCGAAAAACGTTTCTGTTATTGAAAACACATTTACACCAGAAGCTACTGCAGAAGAATTTGCTTCAGTAATGGTTAATACTAAATTAATGACAAATGGAGTTCAGAACAATACAAATCCGAACGAAATTGAATTAATAGGAAATGACTTTAAAGCAGGTGCATTAAATAAAGGAAATGCTATCGTATTTGCAGATCATTTCGGAACTACAACTCCAGCATTTAGCAATGTTGTAATTGGAGGCGCAAGCACAAGCTTAAAAAATATATTCTCTCCTTCTATTGCAAACTACATAGTAATGGATGATAAAACAGGAGCGAGTAATACATTCCCATTATGGGCTGGATATGCTGTTACAACTATGAAACCTGTTTCAGTAAATATTGAAGCATTATATGTAAACAATACATATAATTATGCAACTATTGCAGAAGTAGAATTAAAGAATATTGATTCTTTAGACAATGGCATTTTAGGAAAAGTAATTTTAGCTCATTCGTTTGTAGGTATAGATGAAGCAAAAATGGCTAGCATAAAACTTTATCCTAATCCGGCTACAGAGAATTTAACTATTGAATTAAACAAAGAATTCTCAACAGCAAACATGACTATTATTGACATTTTAGGAAATGTTTTAGTTGAAAAAACCATATCAGGAAAACAAGAAGTAAACATTTCACATTTAGCTTCTGGCACTTATATTATTCGCTTAAGCAATAATAAAGACTATACAGCAATGCGTTTTGTGAAGAAATAGAATACGCTTTATATTGAAAAGCCCTGCACAATTAGTGTGGGGCTTTTTTATGCTTTCAATTGAGCAGGAAGAAGAGGAATTGTCAAGTGCAAACTACATTGCCTCTTCAAGGCTAAAACAACACTTAAAACACAAAGTAAACCATACACCATTAAGGAGTAAACTAAACAAGATGAATTAGCAAGGAAATGAAGAATAGAAAAGTCTATAAAAAGAAAAAACCTTCCTCTAAAAGAGAAAGGTTTTTAAGTTGCCCGAGATGGATTCGAACCACCACAGTCAGTACCAAAAACTGAAGTCCTGCCATTAGACGATCGGGCAATTGCGGCTGCAAAGATAAATACAAAAATATATTTTGCAAATATTTTTTAGCCTTTTAATGCTTCTGCGCCACCTACAATTTCCAAAATTTCGTTGGTAATTGCAGCCTGACGAGCTTTATTATAACTCAATTTCAATTCATTAAGCAAAGTTCCTGCATTATCCGTTGCTTTATGCATAGCGGTCATACGGGCACCATGTTCTGCAGCTTGAGAATCCAATATCACCTTAAAAAACTGTGTTTTCAAGGAAGCCGGAATCAAGTTATATACAATTTCTTCTTTACTGGGCTGATAAATATATTCAGCGCTTACGATTGTTTCATTAGATTCTGCATTGGGTGTAAGGGGAAGAAAAACCTCTTCTTTGGTAAGAATACTTGCAGCACTCTGAAACTCGTTATACACAACAATCACTTTATCAAAAAGCTTGTCGGCGAAGAGTCCCATTAC
>JBPCUN010000045.1:0-11331 GCA_051011115.1 Weeksellaceae bacterium | reverse complement strand
ATGGTATACCATGCATATCGCATGGCGGGAGTTTGCAAGATAAAACGCAAAGGTGAACTTGATTCAATCTTATTAGATTCCATAAACCAAATGGTTTTACGAGGTGGTAAATAAGAAAAAACATCCTCTGCATATCGATAATCATTTTTATTTAAAAGGTAATAGTTGGTTAAAAACATAGGCTCTGTATGTACATATACAGTTCCTGCGCCCACTTTTACTGACACGAAATTAGCCGTCTTTATTGAATCTCTATCATAAATTTCCTTTAACCTTACCCCCAATATTTTGGTAGTTAGTGTATCTATTGCCTCTATGCCATAAGCCCCAGGAACTCTATTAATATAAATGGAATCTCCTTTATAGTGCTCGTCTAATAACTCTAAAAGATCACTGTCATTATAATTATTGTCAAATGATAGATTTAAAGTGTCATTTAAATAAGTATTTCCGCCATCGGCTATGTACATTAAGTTGGCTCCGCGATTTACCTGATCAAAAATTTTATCCCAACCCTCTTCTGTAACATAATAATTAATAAGAAGAATATTATGTGTGGACGATATTAAACTATCATTTTTATAAAACTCATAAGGACTTAAAGCTTGTCTTTCTAAATTTCCACCCAATAGCTCATCTACTTCTTGATTAAATATATAAAGACCAAATGGAGATTTCTCTTCTACATCAAAGGTTTTTCGCCAATCTATTATAGTAGATTTATTCAGCTGTAAAAAAGCTAAAAACGCAATTACAACGGCGAGTAGAAATAAGTATATCTTGATTGCCTTATTCATTCCGCAGCTGTTTTATATGATTAAAAGAAGCTTTAATCTTCTCATATTCTTCCTTTTCAACCTCAAACTCTCCATACCACACATATTCAAATATCTTGGCCGATTGCTTAAATAATGTTTGGGATGGATTGCCTTTTAAAGCATAAATATAATCCTCATTGGTCTTATCTGGATCCCAAGTGATCCAACCACGATCGGTGAAAGTCTTTAATAGATATAAAAATTGATACCGAGTAGCTAATCGATAATTGCCATTTTGCTCATGTTGTTGAATCTCTTTGTTAAAATCAACTTCATGAATATTTTCTGTAATCGTCCAAGCTTCTGGATTGATTTCTTTGTTTTTCTTGGAAAAAAAGAACCCTCCTTCTTTTCCCATTAGATATTTAATCAACCAATAAAGTACAAGACCCAAAATAATGGCAGCCAACCCTTGTAATATCCATTCTGTATAATTATTGAGAAAGGCAATATCATTCGATTTAAATAGTTCTTGAAACCAGTCATTCAACTTACGCTTAATCTTGGCCCAGAGCGACTCTCTAGGTTTAGTCATTGAATAATTATAATCTTCAGAAACATATTTATCCTGAAAATTAGAATCAAACTGGATTTTTGTAGTTTTGTCAGAACGATAATCTATGGTATCTAGGATATCTGCGGTTTCCACCAATCCTTGCTCTGCATAAAAGTCATAATGATCAGTTGGTTCTTTTATAGGCACAGGCTCTTGCAAAGTGTCTTGCGCCCACGTTGTATTAAAAATAAATAATATGGCGAGTATAAAATATTTCACAGTGTTCCCAAAGATTCAATTTCAGATAATTGCACATCTTTATGATATTCTGTTTTAGCATCATAGTACATTAAACCTGCATTGATGTAAATTAAATTAGACAATATAAAGCTGGCAAAAATACTCACACCATATACAACCGCATATATTATCGCCATCATAGATCCTTCTTCACCCCCCATTGGATTTACCATAAACCCACCGAATACAAAAATCATAGGTATCATGGTAAAAATAGTAGTAATTATTTGTATTATCATATAAACAACACTTACAGAACTCCAATATTTGAAAAAGTTATTAGAGAATTGTGTTTTGATAGCAAACCTCACTGCCTTAAAGAAACCATAAGAACTATGATAGTAATCAAACAAGGTGAAATTTACGATATTCATCATGACAGGAAATAAAAGCATTAACAGGAAAAATCCTATCAAAATAATCATTAAAAATCCCGAGATCAGAAATAGAACAATAGCTATAGGCATAAATATAACAAGCAAACAAATCGTAAAAATTAAAAATTTAATCCAAACGGCTTTTAAATCATTTACGATTTGTTGGGTTGTAATCCTTTCATTTGAATGGTTGGCTAACCTTCTCATATATAATACTGGAAAGGAATACGTAACCATACTTAGCAAAATAAATAAAATAAAAACCAACACCGTAACGGTGATAAACACACCTTGATTTTCAGAGAAATATTGTTCAAAGTAATATTGCTGCCCTTCTAAATTTGAACCAAAAAACTGTCCAATTAATTCTCCGTAACCAAATCCTACTACGAGTAATAATAGCAAAAGCACAGCACCATTCATCAAAAAATAGTTTTTGAAATAGTTTTTACCATACTGCCGCACAAACTCAAAGGTATCTGAGATAAGCTCTCCAAAAGATCTATGTTTATAAAATTGCATGCTTTTCTTTTTTACGATGAATTTGTATAGGATATATCACATAATAGAATACGATGAAGCCAAATGTACCTAAAATGATGGTTAAATTTAAAATAAGAGGCATTTCTAAGGCGTGTCTTGTCACAAATCCTTCTAAAAACCCTGCCGCAATGGTAAATGGTACCGTACTCAAGAATATTTTGAATGAGTCTGTAAAACCTCTTTTGAATGAAATTAGCCTAGAGTAAGTTTTTGGAAACAAGATAGATGCTCCTAAAATGAAACCAGCCATCGCTTCTATCACCATAGCGCTAATCTCAAAGGCGCCATGTATCCATATCCCTCGCATACTCGGTCCCAATACAGCTTGTTGTTCAAAAAAATATTGAAAAGAACCTAGCATGATGCTATTCTGCATGAGAATAAACAAAGTCCCAAACCCTGCCATAATTCCCGATATAAAAAGATACAAACCTACTTTTATATTATTAAATATAATACCAATCGAAGTTCCTAATGTAGAGCCATCTCCATATATAGCGATAGGGTTTCCTTGGTCTATATTTTCTAAAGTCATATTGACATACGAATCACCTAAAATTAATCTTACAAAATCTACATCATAGTGGGCGGAGACCACCCCGATGGCTGTAAATATCATAAAAACTACAATGGTAAAGAGTAAATAGCGCCGGTATAGATAAGACAAATAAGGCACTTCTTCTAAAAAGAAATATCTGATCCGATTCTGCTCTGTGCGCTTGGTTTTATATATTTGTTGATATATAGATACCGACAAATGATTCAAATAAGAAGTTACCTTACTATCTGGATAATAAGTTTGTGCAAAAGATAAGTCGTTGATTAAATTGATATAAAGCGATGATAATTCATCAGGATTTTTTTTATTCTTCCCTAGAATTACTTGCTCTATTTCTAACCATTTTTCTTTATTTTGCTTGATGAAAGCAACCTCTCTCATTTTAATTTAATATTTTCAAATATATGAATTTCATTTCTATCAATACTTCCCAAAACGTGAATCTTGCTTTTCCTATTGCAAGTATAGGCGATCGCATGGTGGCTTTTGTAATAGATAGTCTTGTTAAAGCCTCTTATATAATTGTTTTATCATTAATATTGATTAATGTATTTCAGATTGAAACAGTTTTTAATTCGTGGGACAACTGGAGCATTATGGCTTTTATTAGCGTAATCACCTTACCAGTTACTTTTTACACCCTCATTTTTGAAAGCTTAATGGAAGGTCAAACCCCTGGAAAAAAAATGATGAAATGTAAAGTGGTGAAGATTGATGGTTTTCAAGCGGAATTTATAGATTACTTAACACGTTGGGCTTTTAGAATCATAGACATTTTGATTAGTTCTGGCGTTATAGGATTACTTTTTGTGATTTTTACTAAAAAGGGACAACGTTTGGGGGGATTAGCCAGCGGCACAGCTGTTATTTCCTTAAAACAAAAATCATTTATCAGTCAAACCATCCTCTCTGAAATTCAAGAAGATTACAAGCCCCAATTTCCACAAGTGTTATCGATCTCTGATGCAGACATGCGCATCATTGTAAAGAACTATCAACAAGCTTTAAGAGAGAATAGACCAGAAGTCATTCATAAACTCGCGGAAAAGATTAAAGAAATAACACAACTCCAAGATCAAATAATTGAAATGGAGGATACTGATTTTATAGAACGTATTATCAAGGATTTTAATTTCTATACTGGAAAAGATAAGTAATCATATTAAAAACTGGTCATACTGATCTTGTTTCAGAATCTCACTTATTTAATACCATCTATTTAATCACACTTTGAAATGAATTTTGGGGGACAAAAATGATGTTTTTAAGCGGCATTTTTGGATTGATATAACCTTAGAAATCTTTGCGACCTGCTTTGTATTTAATTAAATAAACGGGGATTATTACCCAAAGAATTAAAATCGTGAACGCTACAATGAATCCTTGGCTGGTTCCAAAAAATTCTTTGAAAATTGCTCCTGTATATCCTAATAATGCTGCAATATCTAGCTGTAATAAAATTAAAATTCTAGATAAATCTATTGGATTAAATAAGCTCATGAAAAGCGTTAACTCCTCTAAGGGATAGTCCTGAAAAACGATTAAGCTTAACAAGAAAATTCCATCATAAATCACAGCCATAAAGAGCCATAACAGAATGGCATACCCAAATCCTTTGATTTTGTTGGTATTATTAAGACCAATCCAATAAGCCATTGCAGTAAAAATCAGCGTTAAAAAACTACCTGATAATAAAAGTAAAGCAAATTGCAAAATACTACCAGAATCAAACAAGCCATAGGCCGCAAAAGGAATTCCAAGCCCTAAAACCAAACTCATCATAAGCGACAATGATAGGCCTAAATATTGACCTAGAAATATCTTTGATCTACGGATGGGCTGAGCTAATAATAATTCTGTAAATTCCCTAGAATCATAATAATACATGACTCCAAAAATTGTAGCAATTAGAGGCACAAGTATGATAATCACATTCATTAAAGTGATTATACCTTTAGACAAATCATTATTGAGGAACAATAAAGTAGCACTCAATACCAAATAAAACGCAAAGTAAACATAACTCCATCTACTTCGCATTAAATCATAAAAACTATATTTCAAAACTTTAAGCATACTCTGATTTTAATAATTGTGCCATGGCTTTTTCTAAATTCTCTTCTCCGGTTTGCTCATTTAATGCGGCTACAGAACCTTTAAAATATATAACTCCTTCTAGCAAGAAAATCACTTCATCTGCCATTTCTTCTACAAAACTTATAATATGTGAGGTAATTAAAATTAATTTCCCCTTAGCCTTAGCATCTCTAATTAGTTCTCGCAGATGTACCATAGCAACGGGGTCCAATCCAGAAGTAGGCTCATCTAAAATTATAATAGGTGAATCAAACATAAAGGCTAAAACAATATTTACTTTTTGTTTCGTTCCACCAGAAAGAGTACTTAATTTTTTCTTTAAAAAAGGTTGTAATCCAAAGAGCTGTATTAAGTGAGTCTCATCTGCATCTTTTCCGCGTATATCTTTGATCATTTTAATAAGTTCCATAACATTTAGATTGTTAGGGAAGTTTGCTATCTGAGGCAAATAATCTATGTCTCTGCGATAGCTCGCATTTAGATCCACATCCTGATCATTGACCGTAATTTTACCGCTATCTTTAATCACCATACCCAAAATACTCTTAATTATGGTAGTTTTACCAGAACCATTTGGTCCCAATACGGCATAGATTTTACCAGAGTCCACCGATATATTGACTCCTTTTAGAACCTCTTGCTTTCCAAATCTCTTGCGTAAATCTTTTATCTCTATCATAAAGGTTTCATTTGAGGCTTCATGTCTTGCAAATTATCGGGTGTAAAAACAGGAGAAATTTTCTCTGAGAAGTTGATGATGTCTACAAATAAGCTTCTTAACAATATGATAGACTCCGGTGTTTTATCTACGATGTAAGCAAATAATTTCACGGGTCTATAAGGAACATCCCCTATCCCGTCTTTATCTAAATCATACCCCGTATATTCACTCCAATAATTTTGTTCAAATACATTATCATTGACATTGCTATTATAAGCTAGATCAAATGAGTTATTTAAAAAATTGTTCTTTTTGAAAATATTAGCATATGCAGCTCCTTGCATTTTAACCGCCCAACCATTATTACTAAATGTATTATTAAAATAATTAATCCTTGTAGAACCATCTACCTGAATTCCAATGGTATTTTGGCTGAATATATTTTCCTTAATATCCGCATCATAGATTTCCTTTAGAAGTAATCCATACGCCGAATTACCCCAATTATTCTTGAATTCATTGCGTAGCATTTGAATTCTTTTAGAAAACATAACCGCAACTCCAGCACCATTCGCTATAAACTTATTGTCCAGATATTCATCATCATTAGAAAACATAAAATGCAATCCATAACGGAGGTTTTTAGTACTTACATTGTTTTTAATTGTGCAATGATCTGCAAATTCAAAATAGATACCATCTCTAGAACCTGTGATAAAGTTATTCTCTATCAGGATATGTTGTGCATACCATAAGTGAATTCCGTTCCCAGAATTATACTCATCTTTAGCGATTCCTTCTATATGATTGTTTCTAATGGTTCCTTGAGACGATTTTGCTACATATATCCCAAAAAACATATTCCTAAGTGTGAGCTTTTCTAAGAGAAAATATTTACTGTTAGTCAAACGAACTGCTGCATGATCAGAGGTAAAACTTATTCCTACATTCTGTATGGTAAGCCCTCTCAATGTCACATGATCTGCTTTTATATGAAATATCTCTCCCTTTTTATCCCCATCAATTATAGCCCCTTTTTCACCATTGATTACAACTTGTTTGGTGATATCAATATCAATTTCTTTATAAACACCTTTTTTAATATGAATTATATCGCCATCTTTTGCTAATTTCATTGCACCTTTTACCGTGTTAACCTCACATGTTTTACAAACAGTAATCGTTTTGGCTTGTGCAAGATTAAAAACTAAAAATAGTATTAAGAGTATATATTTCATAAGATACTTCATCACATCATTAATGTGCGTGAGTGTGGTTATCTTTAAAGATATTTCTTAATTCATTGAAACTAAAAATGTCTCCTCCATACTCCGCTTGTGCTTTTTCTGCAAATTCTTGCGTACTATAAGCTGTTATATTCGCTCCCATAGGACTTGGCAAATTTGAACTTATAAGATAGGTGCATTGCGTGGCGTCCAGTAACGGCCCTGGATTATCCATAGTAGCCGTAAGCAACTGATCATAGGTTACATCAGCATTTTCATTGATATAAGATAACATACATTCTGTTGAATCAAATTTATGGACTTTCCCCTTATCCGTTACCACCTCTGTAGCGTAGGGTTTTTCTGTAATAGTCATGGTGCAATTATCGCAATTATCATTTCCATAATTAATTTCCTTCGGCCCATTAGAACATGCGCTGATTAAAAATAAGGTGATTATAAATAAAATATTCTTTATCATGATTTAAGATTTTAATTTTTTACTTTCTCTACCTGCTACAATATAGGCAAATAATGATAATAATAGCCCCGCTCCTAATAAAAACGCACCAATTCCTGGGTAGGAATGCGCCACGAAATTTAGGATTTGTTCAGTACCTAAAAATGGCGGTTGAAACCCCATTGGATTGCCATCGGGATCAGTAAATTTCATAATAGCATGAGGGTCTAAGTTATGACCATATTCATACTCCCATAAATAAAAGTCTACCAAACCTGCAATCGCCAAAACCGACATAGTGATAAACCATCCTAAGAACCATTTTTTTGATTTAAAAATTCCTATTAATACACCAATTACAGACATTACACCAATTACAAGAGGGAAAATAGTAAACTCTGGTATGGTCTCTGGTATCGGATCCATCCCTACATAATGGTTCATCAAATTAATATTCTTAATGTCATTCGGGCGATAATCCACGAACTTGTTGATGTAGATATCCATACTTAAAGGAGTTGGATATTGGGGTGCTTCTAAGGTGATACTCCAAAGCGGAAATAAGAATAAACCAGCAATGGCTATAGCACCAATAATCATGATAATGTTTGAAAGTTTCATTTTGTTGGGTTTTTAATTAAAATTTATTTCCCATGATTTTGGTAAAAAAAAGGCAGAAAACAATGTTGTCCCCTGCCTTCCTGAAAAAAGTATTATAACATATTGAAAAACGAAATAATCACATTTTACTCTGCAACTTCATCTGCTCCATTCTCACCTATACTCCAAGTTAATTCTACATTAGAATTGGCTGGTGAAACGCGAACATATCCTTGCATTTCTTGGTGCAGTGCAGAACAGAAATCTGTACAATAGAATGGCCATACACCTACTCTCTTAGGTTCCCACACCATTGTTTCTGTTTGTCCTGGCATTATCAAAAGCTCAGCTGTATTAGCACCAATCATAGCGAATCCATGTGGTACATCAAAGTCTTGTTCTAAGTTAGTTACGTGGAAATAAACCTTGTCTCCTACTTTAATACCTTCTATATTATCTGGTGAGAAGTGAGATCTAATCATCGTCATATAAACATGAACTTCATTTCCGTCTCGCTCAACTCTGGTATCTGGATCTTTAAACACAGCATGTGGGTGCTTATTATCTTCTAAAGAATAGAATTTCTTAGATTTTGATTGAATCATTTCTGCTGGAATACCTGCAGCATAGTGAGGCTCTCCAATAGTTGGGAAATCTAATAGTAATTCCATTTTTTCACCTGTAATATCATATAACTGTGCAGAGTGGTTCATTTCTGGTCCAGTTGGCAAGTATCTATCTTTAGTAATTTTATTCATCGCTACTAAATATTTACCAAATGGTTTTCTAGAGTTACCTCCAGGAATCATTAAGTGACCCACTGAGTAGTAAGTTGGTTTTCTATCTAGAATTTCCCAAGTTCCTACTTTCCATTTTACAACTTCAGAAGAAATAAAGAAAGTAGTATAAGCATTTCCTTTTTCATCAAACTCTGTATGTAAAGGTCCAAGCCCAGGTTGTTTCACAGTTCCCCCTAAAACATCTTCATAATTTAAGATAGGAATACCATAAGCCTCTCCATCAAATTTCTTATTCTCAATAGCATCTAACATTTTTGTAAATGAATGTGCTGTTAAATCTGCTGATAATTTACCATTACCAATGATATACTCGCCTGTTGGATCAACGTCACAACCATGTGGAGATTTAGGTGTAGGTAAAAAATATACAATTCCAGGTAACTTTGATGGATCTAACACTAAAACTTTATCTTTTTTAGTGGATGTGGCGATATGTGTAGCCTCATCATATTTGTTATGTCTATAATCTGCTGGCATCCAAGTACCTTTACCTGCTTTTACATATTCTTCTGCTTTTTTCCAATTGATAGCCGCAATAAAGTCTTTATCATTTTGAGAAGCATTAACCTCTAATAATGTATTAGCCTCCTCTGTATTATAGGTAGTTTGGAAGAACCATCCATGTGATTTACCACGTCCTGGGTGACCTAAATCATAATTAAATCCAGGCATTAAAATTTGGAAAGCTATATCCATCTCGCCTGTTTCTTGATCTACAGATAAAAATGAAGTAGTCCCTTTAAATTTCCCTTTATATTCTTTGATGGAAACATCTTCTTGTGGAATAGGCACAGAGAAACGAGTCCCTGCCACTACATATTCTGTATTCTCTGTAACAAAAGAAGAAGAGTGATTACCAGCACTATTTGGTATTTCCAAAATTTCTTCAGTTTCAAAAGTTTCTAGATTAATTCTAGCAATTCTAGGCGTATTATTACCATTGATGAAAACCCATCGACCATCTAACTCCCCATTCGTTTGTGACATATCTGGATGATGCGCATCATCCCATGGCACAAAACCATATGAAGTCTCTAACATAGGTTTGGTCTCTTCATTATACCCATATCCTTTCTCTGCATCTTGAGAAAAAACAGGAATCACCTTCAATAATCTAGCTGATGGTAAACCATACACAGCTAATTGCCCACTAAATCCACCTGATAAAAAAGCGTAGTATTCATCATATTCTCCTGGAGCTACATATACCTTTTCCGCAGCATTTCCCGCAATTGCTCCCGATCCTTGACCTGTTTTCTGCTCTCTACCTTTATTACAACCAAAGATGATAAAAGCAGTCATCAGCCAAGCTAACTTACGTAATCCTAATGTATTTTTCATTTATTTACAATTTTACTGTAATTGAATTATTTAAAGGCTTCTTATATACTCTAATACTTGACGTGCCTCTTCTTCTGTCAAGTTTTGATTTGCCATAGGTGCACCATTAGCTTCTGCTAATAATTGTTTAGCAATTGGATCTTTTTGAATCATCTCCTCTGGATTTAAAATCATGTTCATAGCCCATTCTGGAGTTCTTCTCTCTAGCAATCCTTTTGGTGCTGGACCGATGAACTTTGAAGTAGGTTTATGACATGCTGTACATTTAGCCTCATAAATTTCTTTTCCTTTTGCCACCATCCCCTCATCAATAGTTTCTGGTAATTCAAGTGATTTTACAGGACCAATTCCCTTGTTAGACATAGGATCACTAGCATCAGCAACTTCCGGCGTATCTTCCGCTTGGGAGGTTTGTTCTGTAGTTGTATCTCTATTTTTGGCATAATCTGGTGCCTCTTCCTTCTTACCACAGCTTGTGATAAATAAAACTGCAAAAACGCTTAGTAAAACTAGTTTTTTCATAACTGCACTTAATTTGTATTTATTTGAATACAAACATAGCAGTAAAAGACCTATCGGTTTTATGATGTTAATCACATCCTAATAAATATCAGTAATGTTTAATAGTAGATTTTTCTGTTTTTAATCTTAAGTTCTCCTTTTGCTTCTAAGGATTTAATGGCACGTATCACCGTTTCTACACGTAAAGCGGTAAGATTGGCTATTTGTTGACGGGTAAGCTCTACCATTTGAACGGTATCTGGATCTTTGGTTTTTAAGAAATTTAAAAGTGTCAAAATCCGATGCTCTGGATCATAGAGCGAGATTTCTGTAGCCATAGTAGCCTTAAAATATAACATCTTACTCAACTTTGTATTTAAAGCTAAACTATATTCTGGATAAGCTTTTAAAAGGTCCAAAAATCGATCCTTTGGCAATTGGTATATAATAGAACTTGTGGTGGCTACAGCGGTAGAAGGATAAGTTTCATCTATTAATAAAGGGGGTTCACCAAAGCTATCTCCTTTACCAAATACTCCTTGTGTGAATTCC
>JBPCUN010000044.1:0-5583 GCA_051011115.1 Weeksellaceae bacterium | reverse complement strand
CTGCGATGATTTCGTATCTTAGTATATATAAACGTTAAATAAATGATACTATGGTAACTAAAAAAAATCTCCGGAGGAATTAAGAGCGAACAAATATTTGAATCGCGCATGTAGTGAAATTACAGGTTTTTCTGCACTTCTGCAACGTTTTGAACGAAATATATCCATTTTAGGCAGAAGCAAACGCACGTTTGAAAATTATTCACGCCATGTGGCTGCTATTGCGTTACATTTTGGGTGTTTACCTACCGAATTAGATCCCGAACAGGTTAAAGATTATCTTTATGAACTGCAACAACGCTCACAATCACCTTCGCAATCTTACTTTAAACACACGGTTTACGGATTACGTTTTCTTTTAAAGACCGAGAATCTACCGTACGATTATCTTCATTTACCCTCGATTCCTAAAGAGAAAAAACTTCCCGTCATTTTAAGTCGTCAGGAGATCTGGAAAATGCTTCAAAGTGCTGAATTGCTTAAGCATCGCATTTTAATCGGATTGATTTATGGTTGTGGACTTCGTTGTATGGAAGTTCGGAACATCGAGTTGAAACACTTAGATTTTGATCGAAAACTGCTTCATATCGTTCAAAGTAAAGGCAAGAAAGACCGCTATGTTCCTTTGTCAGATCATTTGATCCGCGGCATAAAAAAGTATATTTCCGCCGAGCGTCCCACCACTTTTTTATTTACAGGCAACACCAAAGATACTAAGGGTTTTGATTCTCGTTACAGCCAACGCGGCGTTCAATGGGCTATTAAATCCATCTGTAAAAAAGCAGGTATTTTAAAAGATGTTCACACCCATACCTTGCGTCACAGTTATGCGACTCATTTGTTGGAAGATGGGGTGAATATTCTTCAGGTTCAGAAACTGATGGGGCACGAGCGTATCGAAACGACGATGGAATACCTTCATGTATGCCAATTGGAACAGCAAAAAGTACACAGTCCTCTTGATACCGTTTTTGCCTTATGCAGCCGCAGTGGGAAGTAGCCGATGTTCTTCGGAAAATAGATTTCTCCAGCCAAAACTTCACGGTACATCAAGAGAAAACACTTAGAGCGTTGACCTTGTGCAGAACTGCTGCTTTGGGTGGACATGTAGATGCGTGTGATGCTTGCGGAAACATCAGCATCAGCTACAACAGTTGCCGGAATCGGCATTGTCCCAAATGTCAAGGACATAAACGCGAAGAATGGATACAAGCTCGCGAGCAAGATTTGTTGCCTTGTTTGTATTATCATTTGGTGTTTACCTTGCCCGATACGCTCAATGGTTTAGCCATCTCACATCCGCAAATCATGTATCGGATACTATTTGAGGCTACATGGGCTACGTTGTCTCAATTTGGAAAAACAGAAGGATTGCAACTAGGAATGATCGCCATTTTACATACTTGGGGACAAAATTTAAGTTTGCATCCGCACTTGCATTGCATTGTTCCAGGTGGAGGTGTAGATGGAAACGGCAATTGGCAACGCAAGATAAAAGCCGATAAATTTTTGTTTGCAGTAAAAGCTTTGAGTAAGGTTTTCCGAGCCAAATATGCAGCGTTGTTGCGCAAAGAAAAATTGGCAGATGCTCAAATCTTTCAAAGTTTGTTTGAAAAGAATTGGGTGGTTTATGCCAAGCGTCCTTTTGGTGGACCAAAGCAAGTGATCGAATATTTAGGCAGATATACGCACAAGGTTGCCATAAGCAACCATCGGATTAAAAACGTAACCAATCATGAGGTTACTATTGCTTACAAAGATTATAAAGACAATAGTAAAACCAAGCAACTAACCTTAAAAAACGAAGAATTTACGAGGCGGTTTAGCTTACATATTTTACCCAAACGCTTTGTGCGCATACGTCATTACGGAATTTTAAGCAGCAGTTGGAAACGAGGAAAACTCCAACTATTACAAGAAAAGTTAAACGTTGTATGTTCAATAGCAGAACCTAAAACCCAACATAGAAAATGCTATTGTTGCAAGACAGGTAATCTGGAAACGTTGCATGTTTTTGGACAAAGAGGTCCGCCGAAAGCATATCTTATTGGCAGTACACTTGCATCTGTGAATTAACTTTTACGGGTAAGGGAATTTGTGCTTTGTTGCATCGAAAAACAGTGCAAAAACAACAAAACAGCACAAGTATAAACACAAAAAAAGCAGTAATGCTAAAATTACTGCCGGTATGCCTTAAAGCTACACTTCGAAAACTCCATAATACTTTATTTGCTCCCTAAGGTTCCGTTCAACGGACCTTCATCTCATGCCCTCCGGGCAAGACGAAGGCTTAGTTATTAGCCGTAGTTCTTAAAAAATTCCAAAATTGAATCTTGGCGGAATTTCTTTAATTAGAAATTTTTTATTTGATTTATTGTATTCTAAAAATGAAACATTATCGTTTTCAACTTCCTTTATTAACTCATTTTCAAGTTTTGCAAATATAGTTTTTGGAATCAATCTTTTTGAATTATTTATTATTTCCAATAATTCATACTCTTTTCCAATCATATCTTTAGATAGTTTATTTTGAATTAGTTTAAGAAAATCCTCAAAATCATCTATTACAGTTTCAACTTTACCTTTAATAATTTTGTCATTTATAAATAGATTTGTTAATAAATGATTGATTATGTCCAACAAAATATAAAGGTGTTCTTTTTTCGGTGTTTCAATTTCATGTAGCGCATCATTTCCTAGAAATCTTATTGAATGTAAACGTTTAGATTCACTAATAGTTAAATATCCTTTACCGTGAAGTAAATCTATTCGTTCTTCTAGATTACCTTTCTTAATTTTTAGGTGATTGCAAATGGCCTCAATTGTTGCTCTCAATCCTCCTGCAGTAAGAATGTATGATTTGGATTTAAGAGAATTAATTGTTTCAGAATAAATTTCTTTTATTTTTTTTGGTAAATAATATTTGTGAGAAATTTCAGTGCTTTTTTCTAGATATTGTGGATATATTGTTTCATCATCATAGTAGTCAATATTACCTTCATCGTCTAAAAATGTCATTTCCGTATTTCCATAAATTTTTAGGAAAGAAACTGTATCACAACCTTCACATTCAATAATTAAATATTTATCCACCCATTGAAAGTAATCATCAATTTCACTTCCTCTTTTCTCAACTTTATGTAATTCTTTTTGGTTACGTAATCCTTTACAGTTTCTACAAAAATATTTTTTTTTCATAAGTTAAAGTTGATAAAGATTTATACAGTGTTTTGGATTGAATTACAGCTAACGGTTAGTATATGAAAAGTAGGCGATTTCGAAGCACAAATCTTTCAGTTAAACACAAAATTTGACACGAGCTGAAAGCCTTGATTTTATTACTATCTCGCCTATTTTTTATATACATTGTGCCCGTTGCACAACTCAAATATACAGAAATAAATTATTAATAAAAATCTTTGTTTTTCTTGTGTAATTCATTGTAATTCAATAAGTTTATATATGCAAGGAAAGAAAAAATTTTAGACCGAACGCTCATCAACTTTTTAGGCATGCTTAAAGTAAATATCAGGGGCATCCAACAAGCCAATAAATGTATGCTGATGGCAGCTACGGCTTTTAACCTGAAGAAACTCCTTAAATACGCACAAAAGCCACCAAAAAGTTGTGCAAAACTGATGAAAATTGCTACAAAAACAAGGGAAAGCCTACGTTTTTATCTAAACCTAATTTTAGGTTTGCATACTTGCTATTTAAGCAACTTAAAAGTCTGGAAAGATTGGAAAGTAACCATAACTGCCAACTAAATTAAATGGATTAAATCTCTTCTATTTTGTTGGTTTATTTAAAATTTTGAGTAAAAAATTGTTTTGTGCATCAGCTACCGTTGTTTTGCATAGTGCTTTTTACGTTCAGCTTGGTTTTCCTATGTTTGTTATTTAGTTCAAAAGTAAGCGTTGGCAAGACATACTCTTTTACAGTTTGGGTGAAGCGTGGATGATGCGACTGTAAATGTGTATGGCTTGTAGCGTTGGACCTTTGTTTATTTAAAGATTAAAGTGATTTATAACTTTTTCCGTTCAGATATTCAATTCCATTTCATTTTCTGTAACCTTACCGCATTTAGAATTGCTAATAAAGCCACTCCTACGTCTGCAAATACAGCTTCCCACATTGTTGCTAAACCACCTGCTCCCAAAATCAGTACAATTACTTTAACTCCAAAAGCCAAAATGATATTCTGCCATACGATTTTTCGTGTGGAACGGCCTATTTTAATGGCTCTCACTACTTTTGAAGGTTGATCAGTTTGAATGATGACATCTGCTGTTTCTATGGCTACATCGCTACCTAATCCGCCCATTGCTATACCTACATCACTTGCTGCTAAAACGGGTGCATCATTAATGCCATCACCAATGAAGGCTACTTTATTTTCTGAATTTTTCTTTAAAGCTTCAACTTCATTTAATTTATCCTCTGGCAATAAACCTCCCTTGGCATTTTCTATTTTTAAATCCTCTGCCACTTGTTGAGTTATGGAATCTTTATCTCCTGAAAGCATCATTATTTTTTTTATCCCTACTTTGTGCAATGCAGTAATCGTTTCTTTAGCATCCTCCTTTAATTCGTCCGCAATTACCACGTAACCTGCAAAAATAGTATCAATAGCTACCAAGACAATAGAATCCACGATAGATTCAGTTTCAGAAGGTATTTCTATATTATTAGATACCATTAAAGCCTTATTTCCAACCAAAATTTCTCTACCATTTACCATACCTTTCAATCCTTTTCCCGCAACTTCAGAGACCTTATTTGCTTCAAAATTATTGGTTCCTTTCTGGTATTCCATAATAGCTTTAGCAATAGGATGTGTAGATTGCTCTTCCATTGCCATTAGATAGTTCATAAATTCTTTTTCATCCCAATCAAAAGTCTTTATGTTTTTGATTTTAAAAACTCCTTTGGTAACTGTCCCCGTTTTGTCCATTACCAAAGTGTTTATCTGGGTCATTGCATCGAGAAATGAAGCTCCTTTAAAAAGAATACCATTTTTTGAAGCTGCTCCTAATCCACCAAAATAACCTAACGGAATAGAAATTACCAATGCACAAGGACAGGATATTACCAAGAAAATCAATGCTCTGTACAGCCAATCCCTAAACACATAATCATCTACAAAAAAATACGGTAGAAAAGTTAAACCAATAGCAAGAAAAACCACGATTGGTGTGTATATCCTGGCAAATTTCCTAATAAACAGTTCGGTTTTGGACTTTCTTGCTGTGGCATTTTGTACCAAATCCAATATCCTTGCAATGGAACTGTCTTCAAACTTGCTGGTAACTTCCACTTCAATCACACTTTCCAGATTGATGCTTCCTGCATATACTTTTGACTTTTTATTTATGATGTCAGGTTTACTTTCGCCTGTTAAAGCTGCGGTATTTAAAGATGCTTTTTCAGATAGCAAAATACCGTCTAATGGGATTTTTTCACCCACACGTATTTGGACTTTTTCGCCTATTTCGACACTTTCAGGTGACACACTTTTATCATCACCATCTCGAAAAACCTTAGCTTCTTTAGGTCTTCCATCTAATAAAGCCTTAATGTTTC
>JBPCUN010000043.1:0-44300 GCA_051011115.1 Weeksellaceae bacterium | reverse complement strand
TGGTATACCATGCTTGCAGGGGTGATTTTGTTTATTATCTTTAATGCAAAAAGAAGGCAACGCATTGTACCTGTGATAGAACCTAATAAGAATATGTCTGCCGATTTTGTAAAAACTATTGGAAATCTCTATTTACAAGAAGGTAATTACAAGGATATGGCGCATAAAAAAGCTACCTATTTTTTGAACAAAGCTCGTACGGATTTGTTTATAGACACCCATGCTTTAGATGAGGTTTTCTGGAGACGCGTTAAATTAAAAACAGGAGCTTCTGAGAAGGATATACAAGAAGTAATTCCTTTAATAGAGAAAGCATTACATCCACAAGCACCAGTGCAAGAGTCTGAATTAATAAGACTAAACGAATTATTAAACAAAATTTATTATTAAAATCACGCCTTATGGACAATCAATATCAGCCATCATTTGAATCTAGATTAAACCTTACGCCTTTGCACGAGAGCATAGAGAAAATCAAAAAAGAAATTGCCAAGGTGATTGTAGGTCAAGAATCTATGATAGAGCATCTTTTGGTAGCTTTACTTTCTAATGGTCACGTTTTAATAGAAGGGGTGCCTGGAGTAGCTAAAACCATCACTGCCAAAATCCTAGCGCGTACTATTGCAGTGGACTTTAGCCGAATTCAATTTACACCAGATTTAATGCCTTCAGATATTTTAGGTTCGGCTATTTTTAATGTAAAAGAATCAGAATTTGAATTTAAAAAAGGACCTATATTTTCTAATTTCATCTTGATAGACGAGATCAACCGATCGCCAGCCAAAACCCAAGCGGCCTTATTTGAGGTGATGGAAGAAAGGCAAATTACCATGGATGGGACTTTATATAAAATGGAAGAGCCTTTTTTAGTCATTGCTACTCAGAACCCTATTGAGCAAGAAGGAACTTATAGATTACCAGAGGCACAATTAGATAGATTTTTGTTTAAAGTCAATGTAGACTATCCAACGCTAGATCAAGAAATACAGATTATTCAAAACCAACATGCGTTGAGGGTAGAAGATAAGATTGAACAAGTTCATGCGGTAATGACGGCAGAGGAGTTGAAAACTTATCAAGATCTTATTAAAAATGTAATTGTAGAAGATCATTTAATTCAATATATCGCAAAAATTGTTGTGAACACAAGAGAAAATCAATTTTTATACCTTGGGGCCTCTCCTCGTGCATCTTTAGCACTATTAACAGCTTCCAAGGGGTTTGCTGCCATTGCAGGTAGAGATTTTGTAACGCCAGAAGATATTAAGAAATCTGCGGTAGCCATATTGAGACATAGGATTATCGTTTCTCCAGAAAGAGAAATGGAAGGGCTTGGAGCAGAGGAAATCATTCATCAAATTTTAGAATCTATTGAGATTCCTAGATAATATATTTACCCTAATCTATCTTGCATGCGTAGTTTACTCCGTCAATTATATTTGTCTAACCGATTCTTTTATGCTATAGGAGTCGTGGTTATACTGTATATCATTTCTTTCTTTTTTGAAGAAATGATGTGGGTGGCTACTGCTACACTTTGGTTATTAATTATAGTGTCGGTGGTTGATATTGTTTTGCTTTTTCAATCTAAAAATGGTATCGTTGCGCAACGAATTTTACCAGAAAAATTATCGAATGGAGATGAAAATTTCACTAAAATTGATATCAAGAATCATTACTCATTCTCTATTTATACAGAAATCATAGACGAAGTTCCATTTCAATTTCAATTAAGAGATTTTAGAGTAAATAGAAAAATAGCGAAAAACAGAAACACTTTCTTTCAGTACAGTTTAGTTCCAAAAGAAAGAGGAGAGTATCATTTCGGTGAATTAAATATTTATGCCATATCACCGATTGGTTTGGTGAAAAAACGATATAAATTTAGTTCCAATGCCATGGTTCCTTCTTACCCATCTTTTATTCATTTACCAAAATATGAGCTGATGGCTTTACACAATGAGTTTATGCTGGGTGGGGTTAAGAAGATTAGGAAAGTTGGGCAGACCATGGAATTTGAGCAGATTAGAGATTATGTGCAAGGGGATGATATCCGTAACATTAACTGGAAAGCTACTGCCAAGCGCAATCAATTGATGGTGAATCAATACCAAGAAGAAAGAGCACAACGTATTTATATGCTCATTGACAAAGGGCGAACCATGAAGATGCCTTTTGAGGGCCTTACTTTACTAGATTATGCCATCAATGCCAGCATGGCATTATCCCATATCGTGCTCAAGAAAAAAGACCACGCAGGGGTGATGACCTTTGCAAAAAAAATAGAGAATATAGTGCCAGCAGAGAGCCGACCTGGGCAATTAAAGAAAATTGGAGATGCTTTGTACAATGTAGAAACCAATTTTTATGAAACTGATTTTAGTAGGCTTTACTCAGACTTGAAAACGAAAGTGCGTAGGAGAAGTTTAATCTTACTCTTCTCAAATTTTGAGACTGTTGATGCACTGCACAGGCAATTGCCTTATTTGCGAGGAATTGCTAAGAATCATTTGCTAGTGGTTATTTTCTTTAAAAATTCAGAGATGGACGCCATTGCGAGAGGAGAAAATTTAGAGAATATTCAACAAGTGTATGATCAGATTATTGCTGAGAAGTTTGAATATGAAAAGAAGCTGATTCGACAAGAATTACAGAAGTATGGAATTTCATCTGTATATACCTTACCAGAAAACTTGAGCATCGCTGTGATCAATAAATACTTAGAGGTAAAAGCAAGAGGGATTCTATAATTCTTTGCTTATAAATTGATGGAAACCCCAGATTTAAAGGTATAAGTAATTCTAGAAATAGGAACTACAGGTTTATCATCATAATCCATAATGAATTTATTAGTAAAAGAAAGTTTTTTGCTGATTTTTGCATTTAAAATCAGCATGCAACTAAGCCTGTTCCTCAATAAATTATCGTGTAAACCAGTTTGATAATAAACGGTGCTATTTGTTTCTAACATTTCGTTGAACCTATAGCGTAAATTAAAGTAACTGGTACTTTTAAAGGTGTAGGTGAATTCTGTAATGTCATCATCAGAGGGATGTTGCCAGATTTCATCTTCATACATAATCCCACTTCCTGTATTTAGCTCTATCTTTTCATTATTGTATATTTTCCAGCGGATGCCACTACCCACAAGGCTTCTTAAATTCATCCCTCTGGTACTATTATAGGACATTTGCATAAAAGATTCATAGCTAAATTTTCTCTTGGCTAGCCAATTCACCCTAAAATGGCCATGGCCATAATTAAACAATGTTTTTTTATTTACTCTACCATAATTGAGTTCTGCGATAAATAGATATGCATGCTTACCTATGGTATATATTGTGTTCACATCTATACTGATGCGCGTACCTTCTATGGGGTTTTCTATCCCAGCGGTTTGATTGTAGAAATTGATGGTAGTACCAATCTTAATTTTGAGTGGAATTAAAGTATCTTGATCCAGTCTTTCTTTTTCAATATTCAGAACTTGGGCATGAGAAATGGTGCTAAAGCAAAAGATAAAAAAGTATAGAGATAGTAGTTTTTGAGGCATTGCTGAGATTGTCATCGTTTACACTGCTCAATGTATAGCTTTTTGTTGACAACTACTTTGTATAGTGAGGGATTAAGCGGGTGATTATGCGATAAATTTCGTAAATTCGCAGAACATGTAGTTTTTGATTTATGAGTGAAAATAAAAAGCAATATACGGCAGATAGCATTCAGTCGTTAGAAGGAATGGAACACGTACGCCTTCGTCCGTCCATGTATATTGGAGACGTTGGGGTGAGAGGTTTACACCATTTGGTATATGAAGTAGTAGATAACTCTATTGATGAGGCTTTGGCAGGGCATGCCGATATAATTAGTGTAATTATTCATCCAGACAACTCTGTTACCGTTAAAGATAACGGACGAGGGATTCCAGTGGATATGCACAAAAAAGAAGGTATTTCTGCACTAGAGGTTGTAATGACCAAGATTGGTGCAGGGGGTAAATTCGACAAAGATTCATACAAAGTATCTGGTGGATTGCACGGGGTAGGGGTTTCGGTAGTGAATGCGCTTTCTGATCACTTAAAAGCAACCGTTTATAGAAACGGAACCATATACGAGCAAACATATTCTAAAGGTAAGGCTTTAGAGCCTATCAAAGAAGTAGGAACAACTGATGAGCGAGGAACCTTGGTTACTTTTCATCCAGATCCTTCAATTTTCAAAGAAAGAGAATATAGTTTTTCTACGCTTGCGAATAGGATGCGAGAATTATCCTTTTTAAACCGTGGCATTAGAATCACACTTACCGATGAGAGAGAAACGGATGAGGACGGTAACTATTTATCCGAGGAATTCCATTCAGAAGGCGGGCTTAGAGAATTTGTAGAATTCATAGATGAGAACCGGGAACCATTGATGGAGAAGGTAATCTTTATGGAAGGAGAAATCGAAGACATCCCCGTAGAGGTTGCAATGCGTTATAATACTTCATTCACAGAGAATTTACATTCTTACGTAAATAATATCAATACCCATGAGGGGGGTACGCATTTAACGGGATTCCGTAGAGCATTAACTAGGACTTTAAAGAAATATGCAGACGAGAATATGTCTGCCAAGGACAAAGATAAAATCACGATTACAGGAGATGATTTCCGTGAGGGATTAACGGCTGTAGTTTCTGTAAAAGTAATGGAGCCACAATTTGAGGGGCAAACCAAAACCAAATTAGGAAACTCAGAGGTGAGTGGAGCAGTGGATAAGATTGTAAGCGAAATGTTACAAAATTTTCTAGAGGAAAATCCATCAGAAGCCTCCATTATAGTAGATAAAGTATTGTTGGCTGCAAAAGCTCGGCAAGCTGCTAAGAAAGCACGTGAAATGGTACAACGTAAAAATCCTATGGGTGGAAGCGGATTACCAGGAAAGCTAGCAGATTGTTCATCAAAAGATCCTTATGAATCAGAGTTATTCCTTGTTGAGGGAGATTCTGCGGGGGGTACAGCCAAACAAGGTAGAGATCGACACTTCCAAGCGATATTACCATTACGTGGTAAGATTTTGAACGTAGAAAAAGCCATGCAACACAAGGTTTTTGAAAACGAAGAAATCAAGAATATCTATACAGCGCTAGGGGTAACTATTGGTACAGAGGAAGATGCGAAAGAGTTGAATCTTACCAAACTTAGATATCACAAAATCGTTATCATGACGGATGCGGATATTGATGGTAGCCACATTGCGACATTAATTCTTACCTTCTTCTTCCGCTACATGCGTGAGATGATAGAGGCTGGCCACATTTACATTGCAACGCCACCTTTATATTTATTAAAGAAAGGAAGCAAACAAGTATATGCTTGGAATGAGAAAGAAAGAGAAATCCTGCAAAAAGAATTATCATCCGACGGTACAGGAAAAGGGGTAGGCGTACAACGTTATAAAGGTCTTGGGGAAATGAATGCATCTCAGCTATGGGATACAACCTTAAACCCAGAATTCAGAACGTTGCGTCAAGTTAATATTGATAGCGCCTCAGAAGCCGATCGTATTTTCTCAATGCTCATGGGTGACGACGTTCCGCCACGTAGAGAATTTATAGAAAAGAATGCCATTTACGCCAACATAGACGTATAATTGGGGTTTTAGTTTAGTAGTAAGTTTTTTTCATATTAGTTATAAACACCTCTCGAGCAGGGGTGTTTTTTTAGTTAAGGGCTAGGATAAAATCCATTAAGTAGGAATAATTCCAAAATTTATATTATATTTGAAATATGGATATACCTGTAGAAAATCAGCGATTAAAACAACTTCGGCAAGAGTTTAATCTTACGCAAGCTGAATTTGCAGAGGTGCTAGGGGAGAGCCAATCTACGGCCGATATGGAACGGGGTAAAACTAAACTGTCTGGAAAGGTAGTGATGACACTTTTAAAGCAATATGACATTAATCCATTGTGGCTGTATGACGAAAGTGATAAAAAATATCTTAAGGCTTATGACGCTGATCCATTACCCAAAACTATTACAGTAAATGAAGATGGTCATGAAAATATTCTATTAGTAAGTCAGAAGGCAGCAGCAGGGTATGCCGTTAATATGCATGACAGTAGCTATTTACAGAATTTGCCAGCTTTTGGGTTTCCATTACCAGCCTATCGAAATGCTAGTTTTAGAGGGTTTGAGATTACAGGAGATAGTATGGTTCCACTTGTTCAATCTGGTGATTGGGTTTTAGCTAAAGCGGTTTCGTCCATGTCTGATATCATCAATAATAATATTTATGTAGTTGTAGAACCAGATAATATTCGGCTGAAAAAGGTACAATTGTTAGACAAAGAAAGAAAAGCTAGACTAATCTCTTTGAATCCTGAATATGATCCAACATTAATCCCTCTAGAAAATATATTAGAAATGTGGGAATACCATAGCCGCATCAGCTTTGGTATTGATAAAATACAAGGTCTTACCTTGCAGAAAGTATATGATGAAGTAAAGGAAATTAGAAGAAAAATTGAATAATTAAAACTTTCTTATAAAAAAAGCTGAATGAGCATTTGCCCATTCAGCCCTATAAATTTATTAAGCTTTATATAATTAATTCTTCAATAAGTTGTTATTGACAAGATACTCCGCAATTTGTACGGCATTGGTAGCTGCACCTTTTCGTAAATTATCTGCAACAATCCACATATTCAATGTGCGAGGTTGAGAGTAATCTTGACGTATGCGTCCTACAAAGACCTCGTCTTTTCCCTCGGCATACAAAGGCATTGGATAGTTATTTGTCTCTAAATTATCTTTTAAAACAATCCCAGGCGTCTCATGCAAGAGTTTTCTTACATCCGCTAAATCAAAATCTTTTTCAAATTCAATATTCACCGCTACAGAGTGCCCGCCTTGTACTGGAACCCGTACAGCTGTGGCTGTAACTGCAATTGTATTATCACCTAAGATTTTCTGCGTTTCACGAGTTAGCTTCATTTCCTCTTTGGTGTAACCATTCTCCTCAAATACATCACAATGCGGTATGGCATTTTTGAATATTTGATAGGGATATACTTTATTTCCCTCCTCGCCTTTAATTTCGTTTTCTAATTGATCCACCGCATCCTTACCTGTTCCAGTTACAGATTGGTAAGTTGAGACCACTACACGCTTTATTTTATACCTGTCATGCAGTGGTTTTAATGCCATCACCAATTGAATCGTAGAGCAATTCGGATTGGCTATAATCCTATCCTCTGTCGTAAGTAAACTAGCATTAATCTCTGGAACAACCAATTTCTTGGTTTCATCCATGCGCCAAGCAGATGAATTATCTACCACCACAGTACCGTGTTCTGCAAATAGTGGCGCAAATTTTAAAGAAACATCGCCTCCTGCAGAAAAGAGGGCTAAATCACATTGAGCTTCAATAGCATGCTCCATAGATACAATAGCAATTGATTCTCCTTTAAAAGTGATCGATTTACCTACAGATTTTTCTGAGGCCACGGGCAAAAGTTCTGTAATAGGAAACGCTCTCTCCTCTAAGATCTTCAACATAACTTGTCCTACCATACCAGTAGCACCTACAACAGCAACTTTCATTTTTATAAAATTTGAATTGATTAAAGTAAAATGTTTTTAATCGATGAACTCATCATATGCTTGTTGCAAGTTTTCTGCTATCATCATTGGAGAGTGCCCTTCAATATGATGTCTCTCTAGCATATGAACTAATTCACCATCTTTGAACAAAGCGATAGAGGGAGAACTTGGAGGGAAAGGCATCATAGCGTCTCTTGCTGTTTTTGTAGCTTCTATATCGAATCCCGCAAAAACAGTCCCTAAATTGTCTGGAGTTTTATCATTACCTAATGAGGCAATAACACCAGGTCTTGCGCCACCTGCGGCACAACCACATACACTATTTACCATTAATAGAGAGGTTCCTGGTTTCTCCAAAAATTCATTAACTTCTTCTATAGTAGTTAAATCTGTAAAGCCATTTTCTGTTAATTCTGCCTTCATTGGCATTACTAATTCTGCTGGATACATAATCTTAATATTTTTAAATTAAATTTGTAGTCTATTACTACGGGTGCAAAGGTACAAAAGTTATTGATATCGATACATTCTACGTAATAGACTCTTGCAATTAATCATTCATTTTAAATTATATCATTGAGATACACACTGGGTAAAAAAGAAAGTTTAAAAAGTAAAAAGTATTTTGATGCTCTATTCGCACAGGGAAGCTCTGTGAAGCGTTATCCGATTCGTGCCATCTTTATTGCATATAATCAAGATAACTTTCCAGAATATCAAATACCCAACGTGTCACAAGTAGCATTCTCAGTTCCAAAAAAAAGATTTAAAAGAGCAGTTGATCGCAACCGGATTAAACGCCAGATGCGAGAAGCTTATAGACTTAATAAATTCTTATTGGATGAGAATTATGCTATTATATTTGTTTATTTAGCCAAGGAGGAAATGACTTCTATCCAAATTTCTGAAGCTATTACACAAATCTTAAAAGATATAAATACAAAAATCCCTAGCTAAGACTAACCAGGGATTTTCATTATATATAAATTAGAAATTAATACTATCTATTGCTCACTGCCTATTTTAGCTGATAAGTATTCACGATTCATTCTTGCTATATTTTCTAAAGAGATTTCTTTAGGACATTCAACTTCACATGCACCTGTATTAGTACAGTTTCCAAATCCTTCTTCATCCATTTGGTCTACCATTTTCTGCACACGTCTATCTGCTTCTACTTTACCTTGAGGTAAAAGTGCAAATTGTGAAACTTTTGCTCCAACAAATAACATAGCCGATCCATTTTTACAAGCCGCAACGCAAGCTCCACATCCAATACATGCTGCTGCATCAAAAGCACGATCCGCATCAAATTTAGGAATTGGTGTTGCGTTAGCATCTACTGTATTACCTGTGGTGTCTACAGAAACGTAACCACCAGCTTGTTGAATTCTCTCAAAAGATGAACGATCTACTACTAAATCTTTAATCACTGGAAAAGCAACAGATCTCCAAGGCTCGATATAGATAGTTTCACCATCATTAAAGCTACGCATGTGTAATTGACATGTGGTCACAGCTCTATCTGGCCCGTGTGGACGCCCGTTAATATATAAAGAACACATACCACAAATCCCTTCTCTACAGTCATGGTCAAAAGCTACTGGTTCTTTACCACTGTTTACAAGTTCTTCATTTAATTGATCTAACATCTCCAAGAATGAACTAGCTTGAGAAACATTGTTCAATTTATAAGTTTCAATTTTTCCTTTAGACTTGGCATTTTTTTGACGCCAAATTTTAAGAGTGATATTTATATTTTTATCTGCCATTATAGTGTCTTATTTATATGAACGTTGCTTCAATTCAATATAGTTAAAATCTAAATCCTCCTTATGCATAGTTTCCTTGCTAATGTCTGGACCTTTATATTCCCAAGCGGCTACATAAGCATAGTTCTCATCATCACGCATTGCCTCACCTTCTTCTGTTTGATATTCCTCTCTGAAGTGGCCTCCTGCACTCTCATTTCTATTTAAAGCATCCATTGCCATTAATTGTCCTAATTCAAGGAAATCTGCAACACGTCCAGCCTTTTCTAATTCCGTATTGAATTCATTTGCTTCACCCGGAACAAATACATCTCTGTAAAATTCTTCTCTAAGTTCTGCAATCTCATGAATTGCTTCTTGTAGACCCTTAGCATTTCTTGCCATACCTACTTTATTCCACATGATAAGACCTAATCTTTTGTGGAAATGATCTACGGACTTGGTACCTTTATTATTGATAAAAAAGTCTAGTTTTTCTTTTACTTGTCTTTCAGCTTCGTCAAATTCTGGTGTGTTTGTTGGGATAGGTCCAGTTCTAATGTCATCTGCTAAGTAGTCTGCAATTGTATATGGTAAAACAAAGTAGCCATCCGCTAAACCTTGCATTAATGCAGATGCTCCAAGCCTATTAGCTCCGTGATCAGAGAAATTAGCTTCTCCCGCTACATAACACCCAGGGATTGTACTCATTAAATTATAGTCTACCCAAACACCACCCATAGTATAGTGTACAGCTGGGTATATCTTCATAGGCGTTTCATATGGATTATCCGCTGTAATCTTCTCATACATTTGGAACAAGTTACCATACTTTTCTTCTACCCATTTCTTACCTAGTTTAGTAATTTCTTCTGCAGTAGGGTTGTGATTACCCTGTGAGAAAGCTACCTCTTTACCTTTCTTTTGAATTTCTGTAGAGAAATCTAAAAATACTCCTTCATTGGTGGCATTGTTCTCTATACCAAACCCAGCATCACATCTTTCTTTGGCTGCTCGTGAAGCTACGTCACGTGGAACTAAATTACCAAATGATGGGTATCTTCTTTCTAAGTAATAATCTCTATCTTCTTCTGGGATATCAATGGCTTTCTTTCGTCCTTCTCTAATAGCCTCAGCATCTTCTTTCTTCTTAGGTACCCAAATTCTACCCGAGTTACGTAATGATTCAGACATCAACGTAAGCTTAGATTGGTTGGTTCCATGTACCGGAATACATGTTGGGTGAATTTGTACATAACAAGGGTTTGCGAATAAAGCACCTTTTTTATGAATCTTCCATGAAGCAGTAACGTTTGATCCCATAGCGTTGGTAGATAAGAAATAAACATTTCCGTAGCCTCCAGAAGCTATGACTACTGCATGTGCAGAGTGTCTTTCTATTTCACCAGAAATTAAATCTCTAGCAATAATACCTCTGGCTTTACCATCCACCAGAACAAGTTCTAACATCTCATGGCGGTTGAACATTTGGATGCGACCTAGATTAATCTGTCTATTCATTGCCGAGTATGCCCCTAACAATAATTGTTGTCCTGTTTGTCCTTTAGCATAAAAAGTTCTTTTTACTTGAACTCCACCAAAAGAACGGTTATCTAATAATCCACCATATTCACGTGCAAAAGGAACACCTTGCATGACACATTGATCGATGATATTTCTAGATTCTTCTGCAAGACGATATACATTAGCTTCACGGCCTCTATAGTCACCTCCTTTTACAGTATCATAAAATAAGCGATAGATTGAGTCATTGTCTCCTTTGTAGTTTTTGGCAGCATTGATACCACCTTGTGCGGCAATAGAGTGTGCTCTACGTGGGGAGTCTTGATAACAAAATGCTTTCACATTATACCCTAACTCCGCTAAAGTTGCTGCAGCAGATCCTCCTGCAAGTCCTGTACCTACAATAATGATATCTATACGATCACGATTGTTAGGTGCTACAAGTCGAATGTTTGCTTTATGATTGGACCACTTCTCGGCGATGTCGCCCTGTGGAATTTTTGCGTTTAATAAATCTGACATATTTCTACTGCTTATTTATTAAGAAAATGATATAATGCGATGAAAATGAATCCTAAAGGAATGATGATGGCGTAAGCCTTACCAAATGCTTTAATGAATCCATTGTACTTTCTATGATTAGCTCCAACAGATTGAAATGCTGATTGGAAACCATGTAGTAAGTGTAACATAAGTAATATAAATGATACTACATATAATGCTACACGAATTGGATCGTGAAATTTTTCTACAAGTTCTCCATAATAACGACCAGAGTCTGCAGGAGAGAACGCTATATATTTATGGGTTATTTCTGGAATCCAGAAATCATAAAAGTGTAATCCTAAAAATGCTAGAATTACTAATCCCGTCCAGATCATATTTCTTGACATCCATGATGCGTTTTCAGATGGATTGCTTTTAGCATACCCAACTGGTCCTCTTGCCTTTTTATTTCTAATTTCTAAAATGAATCCCATTACAAAATGGAAAACAATACCTGCAATCAATATAGGTTGAATAAGAAATTGAATGATTGGGTTGGTTCCCATGAAATGCGACACGTCATTAAATAACCCTGTAGATTCCATTGCTTGTGCTTCATTATAAGCAGGTGGGGAAATTACAGACAAGAAATTGATGAAAAAGTGCTGCGTTAAAAAAATCAGAAGGAATAAGGCTGATAGAGCCATGGCAAATTTTCTTCCGATTGATGAATTAAATAATCCTCGAGCCATTAGTTTGTTTTTTTACTTATCATTTAATACAAATTTAACAAAACGAACTTCCTTATACCAATGAATATTGTCATATAAGCTTATTCGTTTTTATTCTAAATAAAAAAGTCGTTATCTATGAAAAAATAGATAACGACTTTGTTTTAGTTTAGACATAATGTGGTGAACATTACATCGCTGTTGTTTTATAATATTCTATAAGTTACGGTGATTACTCCTCTACCAGCTTTAGCAATTTCATGAAATGCTGCTTTGCTCAAATCAAATTTTCGTTTACCTACGTAAGGACCGCGATCATTGATGGTTACTATAACAGATTTCCCATTGGTAATATTTGTGATTTCGACTTTAGTACCAAATGGTAAAGTTTTGTGAGCTGCTGTCATTTCATTCATGTCAAATGGCACACCACTTGCAGTAGGTCTTCCATGAAACCGATCTCCATACCACGAGATTTTAACTTCTTCTGATTCTTTCTTATCATCACCTGGGTTCGTATTGCTAGCTAAACCAAACGTGAATCCTAATATTAGCAAAGAGTAAAATAAAAAATTCTTCATAGCGATTGTTTTTTTATTTCGCAGTTGCAAATCTATATGGAATCACTGTTCTTTACCTTATAACGATTCTAAATAATATGAATTAAGTTTAATTTTGTCCTTGGAAGTTGGGTCATAATGCTGGATGAACCTATGATGTTAAACCTATGTTAAACGTTGTTAACAGATTTTATAAATAGTGATAATCAGATATTTAACTGTTTTTTAACTTCATCTGCAATGCTTTTCCCGTCAGCTTTTCCCGCTAAACGCTTATTAGCTAAACCAATAACCTTACCCATATCTTTAATGTCATTGGCTCCTGTTTCTTGAATAAGAGCTACAATTTCCGTTTTCAATTCGTCTGCAGATAATTGTTGTGGCAAGAATCTCTGGATTACTTCAGCTTGTTTTAGTTCATTTTCTGCCATTTCATCTCTGTCTTGCTCCTTGAATTGTTGGGCAGCATCTTTACGCATTTTAATTTGTTTTTGTAGCAAGGCTATTTCGTCAGCTTCTGATAATTCGTCTCCAGATCCGTCAGTTTTTGCCATTAATATAGCAGATTTTACAGCGCGCAGAGCTTCTAAAGCAGTTTTATCTTTCGCTCTCATTGCTGCCTTCATTTCTGTCATGATATCTTGTTCTAATGCCATAATTTAAGTTTTTGTGTTTCCATCAAAATTACGGCTTTTAGATGGAATCTAAAATTCAATGATTAGTTCTCATAAAAAATCCCTGCTATAGTTTATATAGCAGGGATTAAGAATAAAAAAAACTAACTATGAATCTAATCTACATTGTCATGCAAAAAGTTATTTGGTCGAATTTTAACCTCGTCATTATTATCTCTGTCTACAATGTAGTTGCTCGGCTTCTGGTGTGTATGCTCAGACAAGTTCACCTGATGTCTTTTATACGCTGGTACACGTTCTACTTCGTCTACATCTTTCAAAGCAGATTTGAATTTAAAATTGAACTTTTTTAATCTTTCTCGTCTGTCTTTTATTTGTTGATCAACGACCTCAGAAATAGGCGTGTCAAATGGATTCTCTTCTATTTCCTTTTTTTCCTCTACTTGCTTATTAAAGTTTACTGGAGCTTCTTTAACTTCGGGTTTTGGAGTAGGGGTTGGTGTCTGTTTTTTATGCTCTGGCTGTCTATTGTTTAAAGCAATAGGGGTTTCAATATCCTCTTCCCAATCTTCTTCTAAAGTGAAAAGTGTAAAGTCATTTTCTTTGGTTTGACTTTGTGTTTCAGCTTTATTTAAGTTAACCTGAGCTTTTGGTTCTTGAATATTTGGACGCGTGTTCTCTTCTGTTTTAATTGAAAAATTATCCTCTATTGATTCTTCTTCTTCTTGGTGAATAATGGTGAATTTAATATCCTCATCCTTTATCTCAGGTATTTCCTTTTTTTCTTGTTGAATATCTGCTGCTGATTCAGCTTCGTCCTCTAAATTTAATTTAGATGTATTAGATTCTGGTTTAGTAACTTTTACATGTTTAGGCTTTGGGTGATTTGTAGAGAAAATGTCATGCGTTGGGGAATCTTCTTCCAATTTATGTACAATGGTCTCTTCTTCACCGCTCAATGATCCTGCTTGTCCTTGAGGAAATCCTGTAGCGATAATCGTTACACTCATTTTTTCACCCAAGTCAGTGTCTTCCCCAATACCCATAATGATATTGGCATTGTGTCCAGCTTCGCCTTGTATGTAATCATTGATTGTACCGATCTCATCCATCGTTACTTCATCTTCTCCTGAAACAATTAATAACAGTACATTTTTAGCTCCCGTAATTTTATTATCATTTAATAAGGGAGAATCTAACGCTTTTTCAATGGCCTTGTATGCTTTGTTTTCACCTTCAGCTTCTGCAGATCCCATAATAGCTGTTCCACTATCTGCAAGCACGGTTCTAGCATCACGTAAATCTATGTTGGTAGAGTAGTGGTGGGTAATAACTTCTGCAATTCCCTTGGCTGCAGTAGCTAACACTTCATCTGCTTTAGCAAAACCTGTTTTATAACCCAGATTACCGTATAGTTCTCTTAATTTATCATTGTTGATGATAATGAGAGAATCTACATTGTTTCTAAATTTTTCTATTCCAATGGCAGCTTGTTCCATTCTCATTTTACCTTCAAAATAAAATGGGGCTGTACAAATACCAACGGTTAAAATTCCCATTTCTTTAGCAATGCTAGCAATAACTGGGGCAGCACCTGTACCGGTACCCCCACCCATTCCTGCGGTGATGAAAAGCATTTTGGTATTGCTATCAAGTAAAGACTTAATGTCGTCTATGCTTTCTAGCGCTGCTTGTTCACCCACATCTGGGTTTGCTCCTGCACCTAATCCTTCAGTAATAGATGCTCCTAATTGAACCTTGTTGGGTACAGGTGAGTTATATAACGCTTGTGCATCTGTGTTAGATACCACAAAGTCTACACCAGTAATCCCTTGTTGGAACATGTAATTTACAGCGTTACTACCGCCACCACCAACGCCTATCACTTTGATAGCAGCTGATTTATTTTTAGGTAAATCGAATGATATATTATTAAAATCCATAGGAGTCATATTATTCAGTTTCATTAATCATTTTGATGAACTTGTCTGTCCATCTTTCAAAAATACTTTTTTTGCTTTTATATTCAGGAATTTCTTGTTCACTTTCCTGTTTTTTTCGTGGTTGAGGATTAGCGTTGATTGGTTTTTCAACTAAATTTTCCTCTTTGTTATCAGTCGAAGTTGGTTTGCTTGCTGAGGCTTCTTTTTCATCCAATTTAGGATTATAAATGGTGTTATCCCTTTGTGCAAACCTTCTTTCTTCTAGTTGTTCTATTCCTTTCATCACCAGCCCAACAGCTGTAGAATATTCAGGACCTTGTATAATCTCTGATTGCCCACTAGCGATATGCTCGTTAGAATATCCGATTCTAGCATCCATTCCCGTGATGTATTCAGTAAGTTGCCTTACATGTTTTAATTTGGAGCCACCACCAGTAAGAACAATGCCTGCAATTAATTTTTTCTTTTGTTCTTCTGATCCATAATGTCTTAATTCCATTTGGATTTGCTCTAAGATTTCATGAACCCTAGCATGAATAATTTGGCTCAATTTCTTTAAAGAAATCTCTTTTGGCTCTCTGCCTCTAAGTCCTGGAATAGATACAATTTCTGATTCTTTGTTTTCACCAGGCCAAGCGGATCCAAATTTTACCTTTAATTGCTCTGCTTGCTTTTCAATGATAGAGCAACCAACTTTAATATCGTCTGTAATCACATTTCCACCAAATGGAATGACAGAAGTATGTCTGATGATATTATCTTTGAATACTGCAATGTCTGTTGTACCACCTCCGATATCAACCAATGCTACACCAGCTTCTTTTTCTTCTTGACTCAGAGAGGCCATAGAAGAAGCTATGGGTTCTAGCGTGATACCCGCAAGGTTTAGTCCAGCGCTTTTCACACAACGTGCAATATTTTTAATCGATGTTATTTGACCTACCACGACATGAAAGTTAGCCTCTAAACGACTACCATACATGCCGATTGGTTCTGTGATTTCTCCGTCACTATCTATTTTGAATTCTTGAGGAAGTACATGGATGATTTCCTCTCCAGGTAACATCACCAATTTATGGACTTGATTGATGAGTTTTTTAAGGTCACTTTCGTCAATTACCTCCTCAAAGTTATTTCTGGTAATGTAATCACTGTGTTGCAAACTACGAATATGCTGCCCTGCAATACCTACTGTAACATCAGTAATCTTATACCCAGAGTCTTCTTCTGCTTGCGCTACAGCCTCTTTGATGGAATTGATGGTTTGCACAATGTTATTTACAACGCCTCTATGCACTCCTAAACTCTTGGATCTCCCAACACCAAGAATTTCTAATTTTCCGAATTCATTTTTGCGGCCAACCATAGCTACAATCTTAGTTGTACCTATATCTAATCCAACAGCAATTTTATCATTGTCTGTATGAGTAAAACCTTTTGCAGAGGTTTGTGCCATGTGTGTATTCCCTGTCTCCATATTTATTTTGTTGCAACGATTTGATTGTTAAACCTTAAGTTTAATTTCTTGTACGGCATGTCAGCTGATTCAAGAATAAATTTGTTATAAAACACTTTGTAATTATCTAACTTATTTTGTAAATCTGTAAGTGTCCCTAACTCTAAATAATATCCACCTTGATCAACAACCAATATAAAGGAATTTTTGTTCACTTTACGTACGCCGATGATGTGGTTTTTCAACAACTTATCACCATTGATAAGCCGTGAAAGCTCTATAATCTGTTCATATTCTTCTGGTACAATATGGCCAGAAACGAGTATGGTATTTGCTGAGAAAAAGGGTGACAAATTTATGCTTTTTCCTTTTTCTGTAATATAATATTCCTTATTTATATCTTTTACTCTTGCTAATGGTACTTCTTGAGCTATTTCTGTGTATAAAATACCATTATTTTCTAAGTAAACATTCGCATCTGTAATGAATTCATTGTCACGCAAAAGTTTTTCCATTTTTTGCTGATTCACTTTCTGCATGGCCATATGGGGATAATCTGGATGAGATTTTTTTAATAGTGAATCTACCAAATGGCTCGTTACAAAATGGTTACCGTCTTTATAGTCTATTTTGGTATCTACTTTTATTACTTCTCTTAATTTATATCTGTTTTTAGAGAATGATAATAAAAAAATTAACGTAATCAAAAATAAACCTACCTTTAATAAAATCCACTTCTTCTTCATTGTATTTTATTTTTTAAAGGTTCATATAAAGTGTCAATATTCCCAGCACCCATGAGTAAAATAATGTCACTAGAATGTTTTTCTATTTCATCTAATACATTGTTTAAATTTTTCACTAAAGGTCTTACCCCATGTATGTCTTCAATCTTATCTGCAAGAAAGTCAGCGTTAATTCCTTGAATTGGTTCTTCCCTCGCTGGATAAATTTCTAATAAGATTAAATCTTCCAAAACAGCCAAACTTTTTGCGAAATCATCTGCGAAATCTCTTGTGCGGCTATATAAATGAGGCTGAAACACGGCCGTTATACTTTTATTTGGGTAAAAGTTTTGGGTGGCTCGTATAATGGCATTCAATTCTGTAGGGTGGTGTGCATAATCATCAATGATGATTTTACCTGATGCTGTTTGAAATCTAGAAAAACGTCTTTTAATTCCTTTAAAGGTGTCTAGTGCTTCTTTAATCTGATTTTCTTTTACGCCTAATTCCATTGCCATAGCTATGGCAGCTACAGCATTTTCGATGTTGTGCCTTCCTGGTAAGTGCATAGGAATTTCATGAATTACTCCAAGTGGATGATGTAAATCAAAAGTGAAATATGCTTCTTTTAATTGAATATTGTCCGCATAGTAATCTGCTTTTTCTTCGACATGATAGGTGAGCGCATTCGGTATATTTAATCCAGCTTTAGCAAATAGTTTCTTCTTGGCCATGCTAGCAAATTCCAAAAAGCTTTTTTCTATGTTGGATGCATCTCCATAGATGTCTAAATGATCTGCATCCATAGAGGTTATGCAAACATATTCCGGGTCCAACTTCAAGAAGGAACGATCAAATTCATCTGCTTCTACTACAGATATTTCGTTTCCTCCTAATATAATATTAGAATTATAATTTTCTACAATACCGCCTAAGAAAGCTGTAGATGGCAGTTTTGCAACTTTTAAAATATGACCCAATAGGCTAGAGGTTGTAGTTTTACCATGAGTGCCAGCCACCGCCATACAGGTTGTTTCTCTGGTGATTGCGCCGAGCGCATCGGAACGTTTTATTACCTGAAAACCTTTATTGATAAAATGATTAAGTTCTTGGTGTTTTTTTGGAATAGCGGGGGTGTAAATAATAAGCGTATTATCCTTATTTATCGTTGTAGAAATTTTATCAATATTATCCTCATAATGAATATCAATTCCTTCTTCTTCTAACAATGAAGTTAAAGAAGTTGAGATTTTATCATATCCCATCACGCTTTTGCCCATTTGATTAAAATAGCGCGCAAGAGCACTCATGCCGATTCCTCCGACACCTATGAAATAGTAATATGTATATTGATTGATATTCATTATTTAATTTTGCTCTTGAATTTTTAATTTCTCTGCTATGATGTCTGCAATTTGTTTCACGGCATCTGGCTTAGCTAATTTTTTTATCTGGTTGCTTAGTTCTTTTTTTTCACTCTCATTTTTACTAAGTTGGATGGCTTCTTTCGTTAAATTTTCAACCGCATCATGATCGAATACCATCTTCGCAGCATTATGATCGACCAAGTTTTGAGCATTCTTCACTTGGTGATCCTCTGCAGCTGTGGGCAGTGGGACCAGAATTAAAGGTTTCCCAATTAATGTCAACTCCGATATCGCCATCGCCCCAGCTCTAGATACAATGATATCCGCTGCCGCATAGGCTGTATTCATTTCATAAATAAACTCTGTGATATGAATATTAGGGTGCTTTAGCGTTTCATTATTGTTAATTTTATTCCATTCTAGTTGACCTGTTTGCCAAATTAATTGGATGTCTTCTTTTACCAATTCCTTTACGCCTTTTACCCAATTATTGTTTAAAGTTCTTGCGCCAAGAGATCCTCCGACAGAAAGGATAACTGGTTTCTTTGGGTTTAAACCAAATTTAATCTTAGAGGCTTCTTTATCTGGCAGATTGGTAAAAATGTCTGATCGAATAGGATTTCCTGTGATATGTATTTTATCTGAAGAGAAATATCGCTCCATGCCATCATACGCCGTGCAAATAGCAAAAGCTTTATTTTTTAAAAGCTTATTGGTAATTCCTGGAAATGAATTTTGTTCTTGGATTAAAACAGGGATTCCTTTTTTAGCAGCAACCCACATTGTAGGCCCACTAGCGTATCCTCCCGTTCCAATAACCATGTCTGGTTTAAAATCTTTGATTATATTCTTTGCCTTATTTAAGCTACTTATTACTTTAATAGGTAAGCTTATATTTTTGAATAAGTTATTTCTTTGAAAACCTGCGATATTTAATCCAATAATATCATAACCAGCTTTTGGAACTTTCTGCATTTCCATTTTATCCTGCGCTCCCACAAATAAAAATTGAGCATGCGGAAATCTTGCCTTTAGCTCGTTAGCTATGGCTATGGCTGGGTAAATGTGCCCACCCGTTCCTCCACCACTCAGGATGAATTTAGGCGATATCTTGGATGATTTCTTCACTTAATTTTTTAGTTTCTGCTTCTATTTCTTCTTTTGTTTTTATCTGTCTACTTACGCTTAATATTATTCCAAAGGCTAAACAAGTTATCCATAAGGAAGTTCCTCCAAAGCTAATCATTGGTAAAGGTTGGCCTGTTGTTGGGAATAATCCTACGGCAACTCCCATGTTAATCATGGCTTGGAATATAATGGGTATTCCTACTGCAAATACGACGAGCGACCCGAAGTAGGTATGTATTTTAGTGGCTATGATGATGATTCGGAATAAAATAAGCATGAATATAAATATCAAAGCTATCCCACCTATAGAACCATATTCCTCTACAATCACTGCATATATAAAGTCAGAGGAAGCTTGTGGCAAAGTATGTTTAATAGCACTTTTCCCTGGTCCTTTTCCAAATTGACCTCCTTCTACAATAGCTGCTTTTGCATTGGTTTCTTGCCATTCTTCTAGGCTGTTATCCGATGGATTCACATATCGTTCGATTCTATTCTTCCAAGTATGCACCCTTGTGTTTGGCATGCTGTCGCCGTATTGTAATGCCCCATAGATAAACAGCCCACCACAAAATACTAATACACCCCCTATTACCATAAGATATTTAATCGGATATCCTCCCACAAATAATAGGAACATAACCATGGTGAATAAGATAACCGCTGTAGATCCATTAGCTGGAAAGATGAGTCCGATAATCAGAAAAACAGGTGCTAGTAAGTATACCAACGTTTCTGCGAAAGTTACCTTCTTGTTACGGATCATGGTGAGGTATCTAGCAACATACACTAGCAATACAACCGAGGCTAGGGTAGAGGTCTGTATGGTGAGTGGCACACCTGGAATCTTGAGCCATCTAGAGGCATTTGCCCCATCTATCGTAGTACCTTGTATAATGGTCCATATTAATAGGATGATTATTATGGGCATAGAGATTACGGCTAATCCTCCAAAATATTTATAGTCGATCATCTGCATAGAAAACATGATTACCAAACCTATGATAAGGAATGCTAATTGTTTTCCAAATTGGCCGAATACCGTACCTGTCTGTGCAGCATATTCTATATTGGAACTCGCAGAGAATCCTGGCAATAAAGAGAATATGGCCAAAAGCATGATAAATGCAATCAGGTATTTGTCACCTACTAATATTTTGTTTATCCAATTCATTAAAGCTTTTTCACTTCTTCTTTAAATAGATTACCTCTGTGTTCATAGTTATCAAATAAATCAAAACTCGCATTAGCTGGGGATAGCAATACAGTTTCACCAGATTTACCCATCAAGTAAGCTGCGTTTACTGCATCCTTCATGTTATCTGTTTCTACCAATTGATCTACATATGGCGAAAATGTATCTATTATTTTTTGATTATCTACGCCTAGACATACTATTGCTTTTACCTTTTTCTTAACCATAGGAATTAAATCACTATAATCGTTTCCTTTGTCTTTACCACCTACAATCCATACGGTTGGAGTTTCCATGCTCTCTAAGGCATAGAAGGTGGCATTCACATTGGTTGCTTTAGAATCATTAATGAATTCTATACCGTGAATTTTAATCACTTTTTCTAAACGATGTTCTACTGCATCAAAGTCGGTTAAACTATCTTTAATGACTTGCTTTCTAACCTTTAAAATATTGCTGTTTAATGCAGCTGCTAGAGAGTTAGATACGTTATGCTTGCCCATTAGAGCCATGTCTTCAATCTTCATACGCAATGTATCGGGATATTTAATTATTAATTCTATTTCGTTGGCAAAAGCTGGCTGAGTATCATCTTTTAATGAAAACCCTAGTGTTTTTGCCTGTGTATTCTTAATTCTATTTAGAATAAATGAATCATCTGCATTGTATAGCAAGTAATCATCTTCTGTTTGATTTTCTGTAATTCTGAATTTAGCATCAGCATATTCTTCTATGCTGTAATTATATTCATCCAAATGGTCTGGTGTGATGTTCAATAAGATAGCAATGTGTGGCTTAAATGTTTCAATATCATCTAACTGGAAACTGCTTATTTCAAGTACATAAACATCATAATCTTGATCATCCATCACCATTTTGGCAAAGCTATTTCCGATATTACCACCTAAGCCTACCCTCAAATCGGTTTTATTTAAAATATGTGCAATTAAGGAGGTTGTGGTCGTTTTACCATTACTACCCGTGATTGCCACGATAATTTTATTCGTGAATCGTGAAGCGAATTCTATTTCAGACCAAATAGTAATGCCCGCTTCCCTTACTTTTTGAATAATGGATGCTTTTTTGGGCACACCAGGACTTTTTACAATGCAATCGGCATTCAGTATTAATTCTTCTGTATGTTTTCCACTTTCAAAGGCAATGTTATTTTTATGTAATATTTCCTCGTGCTGAGGTTTTAGTTTTCCGTAATCAGATAAGAACACATCATAGCCCTTCTGCTGCGCTAATAATGCTGCACCAGTTCCGCTTTCGCCTCCGCCCAATATGACTATTCTTTTACTCAACTTATCTTATTTTTAAAGTTATGATGGCGATGATTGCTAGCATAAATCCGACAATTAAAAACCTATTTACTATTTTACTTTCGTGGTATTTCTGCAATTGAAAGTGATGATGTAACGGAGACATTAGGAATATTCTGCGACCTTCTCCGAATTTCCTTTTAGTGTATTTAAAGTAAGATACCTGCATCATTACAGATAAACTTTCTACCAAGAAAATCCCACATAGAATGGGTAATAAAAGTTCTTTTCTCACGATAATCGCGATTACAGCAATTAATCCTCCGATGGTTAAACTTCCTGTATCTCCCATAAATATCTGCGCCGGATAAGTATTATACCATAGGAAACCTATAAGTGCTCCTATAAAGGCTCCAGAAAATATCATGACTTCTTCTACCGTTGGTATATACATGATATTGAGGTAATCAGAAAAAATAAAGTTACCAGATATCCAAGCGAATAGTGCGAGCGATCCCATGATGATAACTGAGCTACCCGCTGCTAAACCATCTATACCGTCTGTAAGATTAGCGCCATTCGAAACAGCTGTAATAATGAATATGACAATCGGGATAAATATCAACCACCCATATTTTGCTGCTTCTTCTGGACTCATCCAAAATAAAAATGAATTGTAATCTAACTCATTATTCTTGAAAAATGGAATGGTCGTTTTATTTGATTTTTCTGCAGGCTTGAATAATTTATCTGCAGAAACAGTACGTTCCGTTCTATCTTGTGAGGCGTAATCTTTTTCTCTTATCGTCACACCATCATTGGTATATAACATAGTCCCAACGATAACTCCTAAGCCTACTTGTCCAAGTACTTTAAATTTACCCGCAAGACCATCTTTGTTTTTTCTATAGTATTTAAGATAATCATCTAGAAAACCAATAGTACCCATCCATACGGTGGAGATTAGTAATATGATAATATAGATGTTATTTAGTTTTGCAAATAATATGACTGGGATAATGGTAGCAATAATTATTATTAAACCTCCCATGGTTGGGGTACCTTCTTTTTCCTTTTGGCCTGCTAAACCTAAATCTCTTACAATTTCCCCGTACTGTCTTTTACGCAAGTAATTGATAATTTTTTTACCCCAGAATAGAGCAATTAATAAAGCTGTCATTACCGTTAAAGCAGCACGAAACGTTGTGGAACGCATCATGTTTATTCCAGGTACATCAAATTGGGTATTCAAATATTCTAATAGATGATATAGCATAGATTATTTATTCATTTGATTAGCGATTTGTACAGCGATTTCCATATCATCAAATGGATGTTTAATTCCATTAACTTCTTGATAAGTTTCATGACCTTTGCCAGCAATTAAAATAATATCGCCAGTCGTCGCAAGTCTAAAAGCGGTTTTAATGGCTTCTCGGCGATCGGTAATTTTCAAATATTTATTCACATACTGTGCGGGAATACCTTCTTCCATATCTTGTAAGATGGCTTCAGGATTCTCTGTTCTAGGATTATCTGAGGTCAAAATTGCTGTGTCTGCCTCAGTGACAGCAACTTTAGCCATTTCTGGTCTTTTGGTTTTATCTCTGTCACCCCCAGTTCCTACGAGTACAAATAATTTTTCATTACGTGTTCGGATGCTTTGTATGGTTTGCGTTACGTTCTCTAAAGCATCTGGTGTATGTGCGTAATCCACAATTGTTACGATTCCAGAAGTAGAGGTGAAGGTTTCAAAACGACCTTCTACGTTCTTTAACTCACTTAATTTTTCTAAAACTTCTTCTTTCTTCCAGCCTAGTTCTTGTGAAATACTATAGACTAATAATAAATTAGAAGCATTAAAAGTTCCAACCAATGAAGTCCAGAATTCAGTTCCGTCAAAATTTAACAACATGCCTTGGAATTGATTTTCTAATACTTTCCCTTTATAGTCAGCGTCTGTTTTCAATGCAAAACTTTTCTTTTTAGCATTGGAATTTTGTAACATTACTAATCCATTTCTATCATCTAGATTAGTTAAGGCAAAAGCAGACTTGTCTAAATCATCAAAAAACTGTTTTTTAGCTTCAATATAATTTTTAAAAGTTTTATGGTAGTCTAAATGGTCATGAGAAATATTCGTGAAAGAAGCACCAGAAAACTTTAATCCTGCAATTCTATGTTGATGAATCCCATGTGAGCTTACTTCCATAAAAGCGTATGCACAACCTGCCTCAACAGCTTCTGCGAGAATTCTATTAATTTCTACGATGTCTGGCGTCGTGCGTGCAGATGGAATTTCTTTTTGGTGAATTTTAATGTTTATCGTTGAAATTAAAGCTGCAGGGTAGCCTAATTTTTCGCTTAATTCATATAAAAGGGTGGTACAGGTTGTTTTACCATTGGTTCCTGTGATTCCGATTAATTGAATATTGTCTGTTGGGTTTCCATAAAAATTTGCTGCCATTTCACCCATCGCAATGGCGCTATTTTTCACCTCTACATAGGTAATATTGTCTTGAATTTTTTCGGGTAAAACTTCACATACAATAATTGCCGCACCCTTTTCAATAGCTTTGGTGATGAATTGATGTCCATCTACTTGAGTTCCAGATATTGCAATAAAGGCATCGCCGGATACAACTTTCCTAGAATCAAAGCATAAGCCAGTCACTTCCCGAGAGGTGTCCCCGATAAGGTTGGTTAGTTTTACTCTATATAGTACGTTGCTTAGCTTCATAATTGTTCTAATTCTAGATAAACAGTTTGTCCTTTTACGAATGCACTTCCTGGCTCTATTGATTGCTTTACAATATTACCAACACCAGTAAAGCTTACGCTAACCCCAGCGTTTTCTAATGCGGGGATAACGTCTTTCCCCTTTTTTCCTTTTAGGTTAGGGAAAGATTTGGGTGTACTTGGTAAACTAAAAGATTCATTGCTTGCTACTTTAAGTTTCGGTAATTGCCCCTTGGTAGGTAAATAAGGTTTTGGCGAGTTTACATAAACGTGTTCCATTAAAGCTTGAAAAACGGGTCCAGCTACTACGGAACCATAAATTCCTTTTTTTCTTGATGGTTTGTGTACTACCACAATACAAGAATATTTTGGGTCATCTGCAGGGAAGTATCCAGCAAACGATGCCCGGTATTGTGTTGGTTGATTTTTAATCCAATATTCTGCTCTTGCCGTTCCTGTTTTACCAGCGGCTGCATAATGTTCGTTATAAAAGGCTCTTCCCGTTCCTTGGGTAACTACCCCTTCTAACATTTTTTGCATTTGTTTAATAACACTTAAATCTGCCATTTTTTCTACGCGAACTTCTGGGCTAAACTTTTTTATTAATTCTCCCCTTTGTCTAATTTCTTTTACAAATAATGGCTTTAGCATTTTTCCATTGTTTGCTATACCATTATAAAATGTTAAGATTTGTAAGGGGGTCAATTTTGATTCATAACCGAAAGAGACAGATGATAGCGTTTGTTTACTCCAAGATTCATCCTCTGGGCTTGGAATATATGGCATCGCCTCTCCTGGAATGTCTACACCTAAAGGTTGATCTAATTTCCAGTCTTCCTTTAAAATTTCCATGAAGCCTTCTGGGTTATTTTGCCAGATATTCGTAATCAAGCGAGCGGTACCGATATTAGATGATTTCTCTAGCACTTGCTTGGTGGTAATTGTTCCATAACCGTGAGAGTCAGAAATTGTTCTGCCATATAATCTGTATCGCCCTCTGCCAGTTTCTACAGTTGTAGCGGTATCAATTTCACCAGATTTAAGGCCAGCTAATAGAGAAATCGTTTTAATGGTAGATCCTGGTTCGTTAGCTTCTCCTACCGCAAAATTTTGAATATCTGCGTAGTTGCCATCTGCAAGTCTAGTAAGGTTGGCGATAGCTTTTACTTCTCCTGTTTTTACTTCCATCACCACCACGGTACCATGATCGGCTTCGTATTCTGATAATTGCTCGTATAATTTATTATAGGCAATATTTTGTAAACCGATGTCTATCGTAGTCACTACGTCTTGACCTTCAACCGCTTCTACTTCAGTAGAGACATTGATTGGTCTCCAGTTTCCACCACCCATACGTTGCTCTAGTCTCTTGCCGTTTTTGCCCGCAAGAAGATCGTTATATGCACCTTCAAGTCCTACCTTTAAAGTATCTCCTTTTACATAACCAAGGGTTCGAGCACCTATATCCTTAACAGAACGTTCTCTGATTAATTTATCTTCTACAATAAAACCACCCTTGATTTGTCCTGCATTGAATATAGGAAAGGTTTTTACACGACTTAATTGACGGAAATTTAGGTCTCTAGCGATGCGTAAATATTGTTTGTTGTTGGCTTTTGCTTCTAAAATCATCTTGGCATAATACCTAGAAGGCTTGCCAAACATGTTGCTTAGCGAATCTGCCAATTCATTTAAATGAGAGTCAATTAAATCTTGGCGCATAGCTTTACCATCGATTGCGATATCATAATGCCTAACAGAAGTTGCTAATAGGCTTCCGTCTTCTGCGTATAGGTTTCCTCTTTGAGCAGGTATTTCAGCCTCTCTGAAATTGGTTCTTTGTGCAAAAGCTTCAAATTTATGACGTTCCTCTGGGTTGGCCTGTAAGTTTACCAACTTATAAGTAACGCCTAATGCCATGACAACCAATAGAAATGCCACTGCGTACCCTTTCAGTAATATTTCTTTTTTACTATTGATCATCGATTAACATATAAGGTTGAACGGTTGCTTTTTTTATGCTGTCACTGGCTACAATTTCTGCGACAGCACTTTCCATTTGGCTTTGCATAAGCTCTCTATGGATATCTGCGTATTCTGACTTAAGATCAGATACATTGCTTTGAAGCTTGCGCAGGGTTACGATTTTTTTGTCGGCCCAATGAGATGAGCTGATGCTTAAAAAGGCGAGTACTGCTAAGAAAAATACAAAGCGCCAATTATTAAAGGAACCTTCCTCTACAAGGAATTTCCCTCTAAGTATATCTTTAATAGATATATTGGATTTATTTGTTTTCTTCTTCGCCATTTCTAATTCCTATTCTTAATTTTGCGCTTCTAGCTCTTGGGTTTTCTTCTATTTCTGATGCTGTTGCTGTAATGATTCTTGATTGTAAAGGCTCAAATGGAGCGTACCAGTTTCCGAACATGTCTTTTTCTGGTTCTCCTTCAAATAACCCAGTTTTAATAAATCTTTTCACCAGTCTGTCTTCTAAAGAATGGTATGAAATTACTACCAGTCTGCCTCCTTCATCTATTACTTCTGCAGATTGGATTAGCAATTCTTTTAATGCACTTAATTCATCATTTACCTCTATGCGCAAGGCTTGAAAAAGCAGCGCATGTATTTTGTTTCTTCTATTTTCGCTGATTTGATCTTCAAATAAATCAGTTAGGTCAGCAGTGGTTATAATAGGTTTCTTAGCTCTTTCTTCTACAATGGTTCTTGCCCATTTTCTTGCTGATCTTAATTCACCATAATCTCGAAGGATTCTTGCTAAATCATCTTCTCCGTATTCATTGACAATAGTTTTAGCTGATTTAGGTTGATTGGGGTTCATTCGCATGTCTAATTCACCTTCAAAACGGGTAGAAAAACCACGTTCTGCAGTGTCAAACTGGTGAGATGAAACACCTAAATCTGCTAACAGACCATCAATTTTTTTAATTCCTAAAAACCTTAATTGATTTTTCAAGAATCTGAAATTAGACATGATTAAATGAAATCTATCGTCTTCGATTTCATTCTTATATGCATCTGGATCTTGATCAAAGGCATATAATTTCCCTTTGGGACTTAATCGGTTTAGAATTTCTCTGGAATGTCCACCACCGCCAAAGGTCACATCTACATAAATCCCATTAGGGTTTGTGATGAGCTTGTCAATGCTTTCATTTAATAAAACTGGCTTATGATATTCCATCGTCTTCCTTATTACCCATTACTTCTTCTGCCAGTGCGGCAAAATCAACTGAATCTGCACTCACCGCTTCTTCATACAACTCTTTGTCCCAAATCTCGATAATGTTAATAGCTGAGGATACAACTACCTCTTTATCTATCTTGGCAAACGCCACTAAATCTTTGGCTATTTGTACGCGCCCATTGCTGTCAATTTCTACAAGTTTTACTCCTGCAGAAAATCTTCTGATAAATTCATTATTTTTTTGCTTAAATCGGTTAAGTTTGCCAACCTCTTGCATTACTGTATTCCATTCTTGCATCGGATATAGCTCTAAGCATGGTTGAAAAACTGAGCGTTTTAGTACAAAACCTTGGTCTTCAAGATCTCCCAATTGTTTGCGAATACCCATAGGTAATGCAAGACGCCCTTTGGCATCTACCTTACATTCATATGTTCCTATGAGATTTTGCACTATAAATAATTTCTCCAAAAATAAGAAAGTTCTACTACATTTTCCCACTTTTCTCCACTTTTCTCCACTTTTGTTGAAAACTTGCCAGATATAAACAATCTGATAATGTTTTAACATAACAACTTGTTAAATAGTTAGTTTCATATTTTAACAGAAGAGCCTCTTTTGAAATTGTTGTGATAGCTCTTTACAAGCCAGTAGAAAAGGGAATATCCCGTAACTTGGTGTATGAGAGCATAAAAATGCCTAAATTTGCAAAAATTTTATTATGCCGAATATTGTAGCTCTTGTAGGAAGACCCAATGTGGGGAAGTCCACATTGTTTAATCGTATGATTAAAAAACGTGCAGCTATTGTAGATAGTGTAGCTGGTGTGACTCGTGATAGACACTATGGTAAATCTTATTGGAATGGACGTGAGTTTACCTTGATTGATACGGGAGGATATATAGAAGGGTCTGATGATAAGTTTGAAGGAGAAATTCGTAAACAAGTTGAATTAGCGATTGAAGAAGCTACAGTGATTTTATTTGTGGTTGATAACCAGATTGGTATGACCGATATGGATAAGGAGGTTGCGCGTTTGTTGCAGCGTACCGATAAGCCTGTCTTACTTGTAGTGAATAAGGTAGAAACAAATAAAAATAGACTAGATGCCGTTGAATTTTATGAGCTGGGCTATGAGAAATTTTTCACCGTATCGGCACAAGATGGGAGTGGGACAGGTGATTTATTAGATGAGGTTATAAGTCATTTCTCTGATGAAGTGCATAATGATAAGCTAGAAGGGTTGCCAAGAATCACCATCGCTGGTAGACCTAACGTGGGGAAATCTACTTTTACCAATGCCTTATTAGGTGTTGATAGGAATATCGTAACAGATATCGCTGGAACAACCAGAGATGCTATAGAAACTGTTTATAATAAATTTGGGCAAGAGTTTGTTCTGGTAGATACTGCTGGAATGCGTAAAAAACGTAATGTAGAAGAAGACCTAGAGTTCTATTCTGTAATGCGTGCTGTGCGAGCGATAGAAGATAGTGATGTGGTGATATTGATGATTGATGCCGAAAGAGGTATAGAGTCTCAAGATATGAAGATTTTTCATTTAGCGCAGAAAAACCGCAAAGGAATTGTGATTTTGGTAAATAAGTGGGATTTAGTGGAGAAGGAAACCTCTACGATGAAGGAATTTGAAGAGGTGATTAAGCGCAAGATTGAACCATTTACAGATGTACCTATTGTATTTGTGTCTGCTTTGACTAAACAAAGGATTCATAAAGCGGTAGAGGTCGCACTAAAGGTAAATGATAATAGAAACAAGAAAGTGAAAACTAGTAAGTTGATCGAGGTTATGATTCCTATCATTGAACAAACACCTCCGCCTGCGGTTCGTGGTAAGTACATCAAGATTAAATATGCGACCCAATTACCAACTAGAACGCCACAGTTTGCATTTTTCGCTAACTTTCCGCAACATGTGAAAGAACCATATAAAAGATTTATAGAGAATCAAATCAGAAAAGAGTTTGATTTTACGGGTGTTCCAATTCAGATTTACTTTAGAAAGAAATAGATTGAGCTCATAATTTGAAACTGAGTTTATTCCATACAAAAAGCCGTATCAATTTGATTTGATGCGGCTTTTTGTGTGTTAATACTATACCTTACAGTTTTTTTGTAAGGTGTTAATTCAATTTAAAATCATATGGCCATAAAGCTTGTACACCTTTCAGTTTCTTTAGCTGCTCTACCTTTAAGTAAGCTTCAATGATTTTAGAATCTGTAGTATGTAAAAGTTCTTTTTTAATTTCTGCAGAAACATCTAGTTCTTTTATCAAAGTTTCAAACTCATTCTTTTTCTTTGGGTATGAAACGATGCGATAATCTTCTAAAGAGGATTTTTCTGCGGCAAAAGAAATGGCATCCTGAATTGATCCAATTTCATCTACTAATCCAATCTCTTTTGCTTTTGGTCCAGTATAAATCCTACCGCCGCCTAAAGCATCTACCTGTTCGATTGGCATCTTGCGATTTTTGGAAACATGCGTGATAAAAGTCTTATAGACACTCTCCGTGGATTCTGTTAATGTTTTCATTGCGTGAGGTGTTAATCCTTCAAAAGGAGTGTAGAATAAACTGTTAGCATTAGATTGAACATGGTCATGGGTAATTCCTATATTATTCAAGAGTCCTTTAGCATTAGGAATCATGCCTAAGACACCAATAGATCCTGTAATAGTATAAGGTTCTGCATAAATCTTATCACTCGCTTGTGCGATATAATATCCTCCAGAAGCGGCTACTTCACCAAAAGAAACCACAATAGGTTTTTTTGCATGGAGTTTCTTTAATTCAAATAAGATCTCATCAGATGTGTTCGCATCCCCTCCGCCAGAGTTTACCCTAAGAACTACAGCCTTGATGTCGTCATCATCTGCTAATTCTTTAATTACATCCTTATATACTTCTGATTGGATGCCATATTGTTTATCCCCTTGTACTATCATACCTTGTGCATATAATACGGCAATTTTTTCACCTTTTTTCACCTTATTCACTGTCTCAGTATATTTGTCTAGAGTGATAGCATTTAAATCATCATCCAAATCTACTTTCAGTTTTTGCTTTAAAAAATCATGATATTCACTTTCATGCGCTAAAACATCTACAAGTTTATATTTTAATGCTTTATTAGGTAAAAATGCCGTAAGACTATCCGTATAAGCATTAAATTGTGCAATAGGAATATTTCTAGAAATACTCATTTCACTGGCCATATTGCCCCATAGAGAATTGATGATTTCGGTAAGTTGACTGCGGTTTTCATCAGAAAGATTTTCTCTAATAAATGGCTCTACCGCTGCTTTATATTTCCCATGTCTGATTACCTGAAAGTTTATGCCATATTTTTCTCCCATATTTTTGAAGAAAGAAACTTCTGAGGATAACCCTTTTAGTTCTATCATCCCTAACGGATTGTGAAATATAGAGTCCGCTACAGTGCTCAGGTAATAGTGGCTTTGGGATAAACGATTGGTATAAGCGTAAACGAATTTACCCGATTTCTTGAAGGATTGTATTTCATTACGGATGGCTGATATCTGAGAAATTTCATCAGGGCTGTTTAAGTCTAATTCTAGACTAATACCTTTAATGTCGTCATCATCTTTCGCTTTACGTATGGCATTGGTCAATTCTATAAGCGTTGGTCTTTTGGTGTTTCCAAAGTCAAAAATAGAGTTATTAATTTCGGTTAGGTTTTCAACGAGAGGTTTGTCCATCTTGATTACTAGGACAGAGTTATCTTCTACGTCAATCTTTTTGTCACTACTAAAGGCTGCTATCATTAAAGAAAATAGCATAAAGCAACAGAATATAAAAATTCCTATACCTACTACGACGGCTAATATTCGTCCTAAAAAAGTTTTCATTAATTTTAAATTTAATTAAGTTTATAAGATATATGACGCTACATACCACCATATTGTTACTAGGAAGTGATCTTGGAGATAGAAATAAAAGTATAAATGATGCTAAGTCGTTTATAAATAAAGAAATAGGCTCTGTGAAAAAAGAGAGTAATATTTTAGAAACTAAATCTATAGGATTTACTTCTGATCAAAATTTCTTGAATCAAACTTTAGTGGTGCAGACAAAACTTTCGCCCATGCAACTTTTGCGAGCATTAAAAGACATAGAAAAACGAATGGGTAGGGTTTATATGACTCCAAAACCCGGAGAAATGTATACTTCTAGAATAATTGACCTAGATATATTGTATTATGACAAAATTAATTTTAAATCTAAGTATTTATTAATCCCTCATCCACAGGTTTATACCCGTCCATTTGTAACTAATTTGTTAAATGATATAAGTTTGTAGGTTATATAATGGAATTTCTTGCTAAATTAATTTGTAAATGAAAAATGTAGTAGTATTTTTGTGGCAATAAACTAATGATAAAAACAAAAAACTTATGAAGCAACTAAAATTATTTACATTGCTTGGGCTTTTTTCTTGTCTTACCGCAGTTAATGCACAAGAAGAAGAGACCATTGTAGTTGTAACAGACGATGCAGAAGCCGTAGAGGAGGTAACTACTGACTATACAGAAAGACAGTACTATGGCCTTAATCAAAATTACGTAGATTTTACTTCTGATCAGAAGAAATTCAATGATTGGAGTTTAGGTATTTACGGTGGTATGAACCTAGTTCAAGGTGCAGACTTAAACACATTTGTAGATGGTATGGATAATCTATACAGCTATGATGTGCAAGGAGTTTTAACAAAGCAAATTACACATGCTTTTGGTTTAGCGGCACAGTTCAACTGGGGTCGTACAGAGCAACAGTCTAGAGTTTACAGAGGACATACTGAGTACTGGATGTGGTCATTATTAGCAGATGTTAACTTTAGTAACATGTTAAGAAGAGTTGATAATAAATCTAGATATGCTTGGGCTATCCACGGTTATGGTGGTATTGGAACAATGCAATATGAAGCATACATAAGAGATACTAGAACAAATAATGGTTTCAAAATGACTGCTAACCCAGGTGGATCAGGATCAATATTCATCAATGGTGGTGCTGGTCTTAGATACAAATTAAACCAAGATTTTGATATTGAAGCTAAAGGAATGTATTACTTTACCGGTGATGAAGAATTTGATGGTTCTGGTCAATCAGGTGCTATCGCTGATATTGAAGAGGGTAAAGATGACGGATTATTCACTTTATCATTAGGTCTTATCTGGAAAATTGGAAAACACCACGAACATTTAGCATGGGCTGATCCGTTAGCTGATATCTACCCTGGTCCAACAGCAGAAGAATTACAAAATATGCTTGTTGTTTGTGCGCAAGGTGATAAAGATGATGATGGTGTTTGCGATGATTGGGATAGAGAATTAGATACTCCACTAGGAGCTAGAGTAGATGGTGCAGGTCGTGCATTGGATACTGATTTAGATGGTGTAATAGACTTAAATGATGAGTGTGTTACAGTACCAGGTCCTGCAGATAATAATGGTTGTCCATTAGAAAGTGAAGCTGAGAAAATGTTGAATCTTGCGATTGCTAACTTAGAATTCTCTTTAGATTCTGATGTTATTTCTCCATCATACTACCCATTATTGGATCAAGCTGCTAATTACTTGAAACACTTCAGCAGTAAAAACTTTGATGTTGTAGGTCATACAGATGCTAGAGCGTCTCAAGCTTATAACTTAGGTCTTTCTGAAAGAAGAGCTAACGCTGTTAAGTCTTACTTAGTTGAGAAGCATGGTATTCCTGCAAGTCAATTAAATGTGGTAGCAATGGGTAAAGATGAGTTAAGATTCCCAGAGTGTGTTCCAGCGACTTCTTGTCCAGAATGGAAAAACCACGCTAACAGAAGAGTAGTATTCGTTCAAAAATAATTTTAAGAACAAATACTAATACTTTTAAAGTATATTCAAAACCGTCTCAACATTGAGGCGGTTTTTTTGTTTTCTTGAGCTGGTTAAAAATATTATTATATGTGATTCTAATAATCTTATACTTCAAAATAGTGCATTAGATGTTAGTATAAAGGCTTATTTACGGAGTATAAAGAACTTGCTATTTCAAATAGATTGAAGTTGAGCTAAGCGATGTATTATAAGCAGCGAAACCAAGGGTTATATAATAATCTAATATGGATTGATTATCAACTAATAAAATTAAAGCGGCCTTCTCGATTTATAGAGAAGACCGCTTTAATTTTAAATAATGATTGTTTACATTGTTAAAACTTAAACATCACACCACCTATGCCAGTTATGCCTTGCACTTCATAATCCAAGTAACGTTCATAATTGGTATTCAATATGTTTCTAATTTCAATAAAAGCAGCCCATCTATCTAGGAACATATAGTGTGCATTGAGGTTTAAATCAAGATATGGATCTAAACTAAAAGTTGTGCTGTTGCTAAGGTTTGCATTAATATGACTCACGTAAGGCTCTAAAAGTTTTGCTTTTCTCTTACCAACAAAGAATAATTGTCCACCTAGAATCAATTTTTCATCTAAGAATTTATAATTTGCATCCATGGACGCCTGAACTGCAGGTTTATCATACGCATCAGGTAAGACGTCTAATTTATAATCTTGCAGGGTAAGTGTAGTTGATAAATCTAGGTTGGAGATGCCGACATAGTTTAATCGCCCCTCCAAAGTGGTTTTTTTACCATTATCATAGGTTACGCTAAACGAATTGCGAGGTAAGAGATTATTGGTTAAATGATTATGCTTTGCGAAAAATGGAATGTGCTCTAATTGTTGGAACCTAGCACTAGCATCATATTTGAAATTGGTAGAAATGTCACCTCTAAAACCTGCAAATACCTCCATCTTATTGCGTGTATATTCTAAATGTTGGTTAGTAAATAGGTATGGATTTTCTTGGTAAAAAGATTCATATCTGTTCTGAATCAATCCACCAGTAATACCACCATAGAACCCGAATTCAGGAATCGTATTAAGTGCAATCGTCAAGGTAGGAAATACGTAAACATCACTGGTGTCTTCATGAGTAGAACGATTTAAATATTGAATATTTGCACCTAAATCTAATTGTAAATATCCATTGACCACAGCTAATTGGGGATTGATTCCAACGTTAAAGAAACGATATGAATCATCACTTTCAACCTCGAAGGTAGAATTAGAAAGATTTAAATTCACGTCAGCTTTTGCGCCAACCTTTAAATCATTCATCCAATTGGTGTCCAATAGATTTAAATTCTTAAATTGAGAATAAACATCAAAAGAAGATTCTTTTGCATCATATTTATCATTAAAGAAACCTGCTCTCAATGTTACATTATCCAAGAATAAATGATTATATGCTTGGTATTTACCAGAAACATAAATGTTTTTGAAAGACTGATCATCAGTTTCTATATCAGCTTGGTTTCTTTGAGCTTTAGTTAAACCATAATAATTTAATTGATGTACACCACCACCTACACGCAAGTCAGCATCTGCCTCATCAAATTTTAGCTTCAAAAAGCCTTCAGCATTCATTGCCAGTTCATTATTATCTACTGTTATGTCTGGAACATCTGCTGCAGAAGAATAATAACTCATAGAAGCTCCAAAACTTTTGTCATCATCTATCGGGAATTCTGCATACCCATCTGCTAAGAAACTGTAGCGGTTACCAGCTCCAGCTCTTATATAATTGTTATATGGATTAGAATTTTTTACAGGTAATTCATCGGCATTGATGGTAGAAGTTTCAAAGTCTGATTCTGCCTCTACATCTTTTAGTCCATATGATACGGGAAGCTTGGATTTTGCTTCTGGTGTAATCTCTGGGGTTTGTTTTATCTTTTCTGCAGCTTCTACTTTAGGTTCATAGACTCTCTCTACAACGACAGATTCATCCTTAAAATCCGTATCCTTATTGACAGTCGTTTCTCCTTGTTGAATTTGCGCTAATGCGAGTCCACTGAATAAGAACGCTATGTTAAAAAAATGTTGTTTCATTGATGATTGGATTTAATCCTAGTTTATTTTAAATCGAAATGATTACTTTGATAAAATTTTTGATTTTAATGCTTTAGCCTCTTTTACCACTTCTGGGAAATCTTGGTAATTATTAATTACTGCATCAATTGTAGTATTCGCTTGGTAAATATCACCTAATCTATAATAATTATCAGCCATTATAATCAAGGATTTACTGCCCCAAAATTGCTGTTCAGCATAGGAAGATGCCAATTTGAACACTACATCATTAGATTCCTTGAATTTCTTATCCTTGTTCAAGAAATAAGATTTATAGTACAATGATTCTGCCTTGATGGCATTAGATCCAGCTTGCTCTAATTCTGCATATGCTGCTTTGGCTTGCTCCAATTGGTTAGAAGCATATAAACTTCTAGCTTTTGTTAATTTAGCTTCTTGTATTACGGTAGCTTCGTTTTTGGTATTAGATAAAACACGATTCGCCATGTTTACAGCTTTATCGTGACTACCTTTCTTACTGTAAAGCCTCATCAAATGTACCTCTGTGTAATTTTTATAAGCGGTATTACTAGTGATTTGGTTTAAATTTTCTAATACTAAAAGTGCCTTTGTATCCTCTTTTGTATTGATATATAATTGAGATAAACGAAGCAAGGCATCTTCTTGATATTCACTCTTAGCACGCGCTACCATGCTCAATGGTTCTTCTGCTTTAGTATAATCTCCAAGTTGATAATAACTTTCTCCTAATCTATAGTTAATCGCTTGCTGATACATTGAATTTGGGTATTTGGTACTAAACTCATTGTATGAAGTAATGGCTTTCGTGTAATCCTTTTTATCAAATGCATCATTGGCAGCGGTATAGGCTAGTAGTTCAAGTTCAGACTTGTCTACTTGATAGTAATTTAAAGTATTCGCCCATTGTTCAAATTCATTTAATTTATTTTCTTCCAAATAAATTCGTTTTGCGCTTTCTATCGCATCCAGAGCTAAAGCTGTGTTAGGGTAATTCTCTGCCACATTTTTATAGGTATCAAGCGCTTTATCCGTTTGGTTTTTGTTATTATAAATTACCCCTTTTTGTAAATAAGCTCTTGCCGCCAAGTCTGGTTTTGCATTTTGTGTAAGTGCATCCAGGTGTTTGAAGGCTTTATCCGTATTTCCTTGTTGTGTGTATGCCAATGCAAGTTCATACTGTGCGATATGGTAATGAGTAGAAGTGGGGTATTTTTCTAGGAATGATTCTAAAGTTTGAATTTTTTCATTTGTTTTTCCTAAGATACCTAAAGCTACCGCTTGGTTATAAGCTGCTTCATCAGAAACGGAAGTATCTTGACTGGCCAAATCGTTATAAATTGTTACAGCTTTTTCGGTCTGTTGATTACCGATATAAGCATCAGCTAACCTAAGTCTCGCATCTGCTTTAAAATTCCCTGGAGGATTAGACGCTAAGTAACTTTCAAAACTTTCAATTGCTTTTGAATATTGTCTTAGTTTTAAATGGGTGTATCCTAATTGGTAATTTACTTCTTTGCTTTCGGGTAAGTTAAAACCAGCTTGCTTGAAGTGAGTAAAATTAGTCAGAGCATCTTGGTAATTACCTTCTCTATATTTACTTTCCCCTAACCAAAAATATGATCTAGCTTTGATTTCTTGATTCTTGCCAGTTTTGCTTGCCTGATCAAAATATTTAGAGGCTAAATGAATATTCCCATCTTTCACCAAACTCACACCATATAAGAATGCAGCTTTTTGTGTAGCATTCGCTTGCACATCATTTTTTGGATTGATGTTATCTAATACGTCAAGCGCATTTTTATAATTGCCAGAAGAAATATAGGCGTCAATTAAATAATTATTAATTTCTGTGCGATATTTAGATTGAGGAAATTCTTGTTCAAAAGATTGTAGCACTTGTGGCGTTCCAGCAAATGGGTTTCCTATTTCATAACTTAATTTGGCATAGTTATAATAAGCATCTTCTTTAATCTCTGGATTAAAATCCATTTCAGAAGCTGATTTAAAGGCGGTAAGTGCCTGTTGTTTCTGTTCTGTTTGTAGGTATGCATTTCCTAACTGATAATAGGCAGTTTGCGATAAAGCATTCTTGTCTTCTACAATCTTATTTAATAGAGAAATAGCTGTGTCAAAATCACCTTTTTGGTAATAGGCGTATCCTAACTGGTAATAATCAGCATTGGTTTTTTCTCCAGCATATGCCTCTAGGTAAGGAATCGCCGCGTCATACTGTTTTAATTTAAAGTAACTTTCCCCCACAATTTTAGAAACTTCTGATTGAATAAATGAATTTTTATCCGTTTCTAGTAATCGTTTACCATCCACTAGAACTTTTTCATAATTTCCATTATTGAATTCAATTTGTACCACATAGGGTAGTACTTTCTTTTCATAGGAAACATTGCGATTTCTTAAGTCATCAAAATAGCTGAAAGCTTTGTCAAAATCCTTTTGTGCATAATAGATATGCCCAGTATAATAGGCAGCTTCATCTTGATACATTTCTGATTGAACTAAAGGCTCCAGGTTTCTTAAAGCTTCATCATTCTTACCAGTCATAAAAGCAGCATACCCGAGCTTGAATTGGTATTCATTACGTTTACGCTCTGGTAAATCATATAGATTACCTTTGGTTAAATATGCATATGCCTTATCGTACTCAGCATTAGATAGGTAAAAACTTCCGAGTTCCCACTGTGCATTTTGCATGTAAATGCTTCGTGGATATTTTTTCTCAAAAGATAAAAAGCGTTCTTCTGCTCCTCTTTGGTTATTTACAAGACCCACTAAGGCAGCATAAAACTCAGCAGCTTCTTTGTCAGAACCTGCCATATCCTTTTGTTGTAGAAACTTTTCAAACTTATCTTGTGAAGCCTTATAAGTCTCTGTTAAATAAAGCATTTTGGCTTCCCTAAATCCTTTTAAATGATCAAAGTTTATATGTGATGATTGTGCATGTAGCGCAGAGGTGGCTATTGCATAGAGTCCTAGAAATATCGTTTTTTTTCGCATAGAAAAAGTTTGCCTCAAAATTAATTAACTTCTTTATTTAACGTAAATATAAAGTAGTTAATTGTATTAAAAACATCATATTCTATTATTAATAAGTTATGATAAGTCTATAGTCCTGTGATACATGAAAATATAACTTTTTAGAGACTGAATTATTTAATTATCTTTGTAATATAAATATATTTTTATGGTAAATATTACACTTCCCGACGGCAGTGTTCGATCGTATGAACAATCCGTGACAGCTATGGATGTGGCAAAAGATATTAGCGAGGGATTAGCTCGAAATGTTTTATCCGCTTTGGTCAATGGAGAGCAAGTAGAGACATCAACCCCTATTACACAAGATTCTACCCTTACCTTGCTTACTTGGAAGGATGATTTGGGTAAAAAAGCATTCTGGCATTCTTCTGCGCATTTATTGGCGCAAGCTATATTAGCATATTTTCCTGAGGCTAAATTAACCATAGGACCTGCAATAGATAATGGATTTTATTATGATGTGGATTTTGGTGAAAATAGCATTTCTGAAAAAGATTTTGAGAAGATAGAGAAGAAAATGTTAGAGAATGCTAAGAAAAAAAGCACCTTTAATCTTTTTCCAGTCTCTAAAGAAGAAGCTTTAGAAGTATACAAAGATAATCCCTTCAAAACAGAATTAATAGAAAATCTAGAAGATGGTACTATTACATTTTGTACGCATGATGATTTTACTGATTTATGTAGAGGAGGTCACATTCCAGATACATCTCCTGTAAAGGCAGTCAAAATATTAAATGCCGCGGGTGCTTATTGGAGAGGGAATGAAAATAATCCACAATTAACGAGAGTTTATGGAATATCTTTTCCAAAACAGAAAGATCTAAAGGAGTACTTACATAACCTAGAAGAGGCGAAGAAGAGAGATCACAGAAAATTAGGAAAAGAACTGGGCATCTTTACATTTTCTGAGAAAGTAGGAGCGGGGTTACCATTGTGGTTACCAAAAGGCGCGGCTTTACGTTCAAAATTAGAGAACTTCTTGAAGCGTGCGCAGCAGAAGGCTGGTTATGAAATGGTAATTACTCCTCACATAGGTCATAAAGACTTATATGTGACTTCCGGCCATTATGAAAAGTATGGAGAGGACAGTTTTCAGCCGATTAAGACACCGAATGAGGGAGAGGAATTTTTATTAAAACCTATGAACTGCCCTCATCATTGTGAGATTTTTAAATCTCAGCAATGGTCTTATCGAGATCTACCGAAACGTTTTGCAGAATTTGGTACCGTATATCGCTATGAGCAAAGTGGAGAGCTTCATGGTCTTACAAGAGTACGTGGCTTTACACAAGATGATGCACATTTATTCTGTATGCCTAGCCAATTATTGGATGAATTTAAAAAGGTAATTGACCTTGTTTTATATGTATTTGGTAATTTAGGATTTGAGAATTTCACAGCCCAGATTTCGTTACGAGATCCTGATAATAAAGAAAAATACATAGGAACTGATGAAAATTGGGAAAAGGCAGAAAGCGCTATTATAGAAGCGGCTAAAGACAAAAATTTACAGACTGTTGTGGAATATGGCGAGGCGGCATTCTATGGCCCTAAGCTAGATTTTATGGTAAAAGATGCCCTGGGGAGAAGCTGGCAATTAGGTACCATCCAAGTGGATTATAATTTGCCAGAAAGGTTTGATTTAACTTATATTGGATCAGATGGTGAAAAACATCGTCCTGTCATGATTCATAGAGCTCCTTTTGGTTCAATGGAAAGATTTATAGCCATCTTGCTAGAACATACAGCTGGTAATCTACCTTTGTGGTTGTCTCCAGAGCAATTTATAATTTTACCAATCAGTGATAAGTATGTGGAATACAGTAAAAAAGTTTTGAATTCCATAGAAAATTCGGATATTAGCGGACTGATTGACGAGAGATCTGAGAAGACAGGAAGGAAAATTAGAGATGCAGAAGTTGCTAAAATTCCTTATATGTTGATTGTAGGGGAACAGGAAGAAGAATCAGGCATGGTTTCTGTAAGAAAACATGGTGAAGGTGACTTAGGAACTTTCACAATAGAAGCATTTAAACAGATGCTTACCAAACAATTAGAGTTTAACCAAAATTTATAGATTATCGCAATAAGAAGACGTGGTGGTTACCGGCCGCCAAGAAGACAACAGGAGGATCGACACAAAATCAACGAGAAAATTAGAGTTCCCGAGGTGCGTGTTGTGGGTGATGTTGAAGGCATCAAAATAGGGATATACCCAACCCAAAAGGCTTTGGAAATGGCTGATGAAAATGATTTAGACTTAGTCTTGATCACAGAAAATGCCAATCCACCGGTTGCCAAGATTCTTGATTATAAGAAATTTCTTTATGACGAGAAGAAAAGGCAAAAGGAAATGAAGGCTAAACAAACTAAAGTCACGATCAAAGAGGTCCGTTTTGGACCTAACACAGATGATCATGATTATGAGTTTAAAAAGCGTCATGCTGAAAGTTTCTTGAAAGATGGATCTAAATTGAAAGCTTATGTTTTCTTTAAAGGTAGATCGATCGTATTTAAGGATCAAGGTGAGATATTATTGCTAAGACTTGCGCAAGATCTGGAAGAAGTTGGTAAAGTAGAACAAATGCCAAAATTGGAAGGAAAGCGTATGATTATGATGATGGCACCAAAAAAGTAAGACTACATTATACAAATAATGCTAGAAAAACTTTAGATTTGCAAATTGGAATTCATTTTTGATTTAAAATCTAAAGTTTTTTAAGTCTGAAAGAGTTTCAATGAATAGAAAATCAGTTCAATTAAAAATTAATAAGATGCCAAAACAAAAAACGAAAGCTGGAGCTAAAAAACGTTTCAAATTAACAGGATCTGGAAAAATTAAGCGTAAACACGCTTTTAAAAGCCACATCCTTACTAAAAAAGGAACAAAGCAAAAGAGAAATTTAACAAAAATGGGACTTGTTGCGAAAGTAGATGAGCCTAGTGTAAAACAACAATTAGGATTGAGATAAATTCTCTTACGCTATAAGTGATTATAGTGTTTTAGTATATAATATATCAATCGGTTTATTAATTCATATTAACCCGACCGACGGCCTAGAGAAAGTGATGAAAATCCGCCCACGGTCAAAAAATTAACAATTATGCCAAGATCAGTAAATTCAGTAGCGTCAAGAAGACGTAGAAAAAAAGTAATAAAGAAAGCAAAAGGGTACTTCGGTAGACGTAAAAACGTTTGGACAGTAGCTAAGAATGCGGTAGAGAAAGCAATGACTTATGCTTACCGTGATAGAAGACAGAAGAAAAGAAACTTCCGTGCTTTGTGGATTCAGCGTATTAATGCTGGAGCCCGTCAACATGGTATGACTTATAGTCAATTCATGGGTGCTGCAAAGAAAAGCAATATTGAACTTAACCGTAAGGTTTTAGCAGATTTAGCGCTTAATCACCCAGAAGCATTTGAAGCTGTTGTAAATAAAATTAAATAAATAATTTAAAATCAATTGAACTGATTTATATAGAAAACCATCTCGTACGAGGTGGTTTTTTTATACTGTCCCGTCTTAACATAGCGATACACTAAAACAGAGTGTATATGCATAAATCTAAATAGCTCGTATTTTGTTGTTGGCTGCAGAGTAGATTCTATCCCTGTATTTTTATTTAGTAGGTTTTTAATGAAATTTTTAAAATTGTTTAAGACTAAATATAGATATCATTTGTTTAATATTGGGAGCTTTTGGAAAATCCATTTAGTTTGATTCATATTTCATCTTATATCTTTTGTATAAGGTTTTTTGTTGATTATTGAGGTCTATCTTTCTACCATCTATTAGCGCATGCACAACATTATTGGTTAAAGGATCTAAGGCATCTCCCTCAGAAATAAATAGCGTGGCACTTTTTCCTTTCTCTATACTTCCATATTTATCATCAATACCTAGTATTTTTGCTAAATTATAGGAAATGCTTTGTATAGCCTTTTCTTTTTCTACACCATAAGTTACTGTTGTGCCTGCAACAAATGGAAGGTTTCTACCACCATGATATTCCATGTCACCACTATAGTCCAACCCATATAAAATACCTTTGTCATTTACGATTTTAGCAAATTTATAGGGTAAATTAGGTGATGTAGACGCCATATGCGGCAAACTATGTGGCCGATGAATAATTAAAGGAATATTAGCATTTTTGATACGATCTAAGATAGGCTCTAGGTTTTCACTTCCTATCAGTACCACGGAAGGAATCTCTAATTCTTGTACAAAAAATAATGCTTCTAAACCTTCTTCTGCACCTGGAATTTCTATAAACAATTTCTTACTTCCTTTAAAAATAGGATTTATTGCCTTTAGCTTGAAATCTTTTACCCCTGTACCTTGGTAAACTTTTGCCCTTTGGAAAAGACTTTTAATTTTGTTTAAATCGTCTATTCTTTTTTCTTTAGCTTCCTTGTCTCGTTTAGGATCATCATAATCACGGTTACTTGGCCAAATTAAATGTAATCCATTATCTTGGGCTACAACACCATCTTCCCAATTCCAAGCGTCTAAGTTCATTATAGAGGATGTTCCAGTCAATATTCCTAGTTTCATAACAGGTTGACTCAATAATATACCATTAGTTCTTACCGTAGGAATAACATGGCTATCTGTATTAAATGCAATTAAAGTTCTTACCTCTGGGGTGAAATCATTCGCTTCCCTAAAGTCTACAGTAGCATTATTAGAAGCCACTTCTACGAGCCCCATCGTATTATTAACCAATATAAAGCCTGGATAAATATGTTTTCCTGTAGCATCGATAACTTCTGCATTTGAGGGAGTAGAAATCGATCCAATATTTGTTATCTTTCCATTCTCTATAAGTATCTGTTTATCCTGTAAAACTTCTCCAGTTCCCGTATGTATGGTTCCTCCATGGATTATGATGGGTGTGGTTTGCACAGGGGCAGGTTCTGGTCTTTGACCATATGCATAAATTCCAAAGATTAAAAAGCAAATAAATTG
>JBPCUN010000042.1:0-20156 GCA_051011115.1 Weeksellaceae bacterium | reverse complement strand
AATTAATGGTAAACCATTAATACAAAGAAATATTGAATATCTAAAAGCTTTTGGTTTTAAAGAATTTGTAATCAATATTCATCATTATGCTCCTTTGATCAAGGAGTTTTTGAATAAAAACGATAATTTTGGCGTACATATTCAATTATCTGAAGAAGAGAAACTATTAGAAACTGGAGGTGGTTTACTACAAGCCCAACAATGGCTGAAAGAGGCTCCCTTTTTAGTGATGAATGCTGATATCTTAACAGATATGGATTTGAATGAATTTATAATCTTTCATCAGAAAGAAAAACCACTTGTATCTCTGGCTGTAAGTGATAGAAAGAGCACCCGAAAACTATTATTTAATACCAAGAACACCTTATGCGGTTGGAAAGATTTACGTAATGGTGAGGAAATAATAAAGGATAAAAATTACACCCAAGAACTAGCGTTTAGCGGAATTCATATCATAGAACCACAGTTTTTTGAATTAAACCCTTTTCATGGTAAATTCTCTATCATGAAACCCTATATGCACCTGATGGGAAGTCAAATCATCAAAGGTTTTGATCACACAGGCTCAAAATTACTAGATGTTGGAAAACCAGAAAGCATAGCTGTAGCAGAAACATTGTTTAAATAATCAATTTTAATTTTATAATGTTTCAAATCCCCCATTTAGAATTACTGAATGGGGGATTTTATTTTAATAAAAATGATAAATGATTTTGATTCAAAATTACATAATTGATTACAAATACTATTCACCAATAAGTTTTATATATTTTATTTTCAAAAACCTTAACATTTATTTAAATTTTTTGTAAAATTATATGTATTCTTGTTAAACAAACCTTTAAAGAACAATATTATGGTTAAGCATTTATTAGTGGCCTTAATTCTATTGTGCAGTACTTTTGTTTGCTCGCAAGAATTAATAAGACCCAGTGAAGTTATTGAGAAGCTGTCTCAAAAAAGAAGTCCTGAAAAAATAACACTTTTTAAAACAGTTTCTAAGGACTACAAACAATTAAGCGAAACACTAGATGAATATGTAGTCGTCGATTTTAATCAAAAAGAAATAAAAATTCTAGAAGATTTATCCAAGGATTTTATAGAAATGGAAGTGCCCGTTTCTAATCATGAATCGGTAACGCTACAATTAGTGAAGATTAACCTTTTCGACGATAATAATTATGTTAAAACTTTTCCGTCAGAAAAGACTGTAGATGTTCAAATCGGAGCACATTATAGAGGTATTGTTAAGGGTAAACCAGAAACATTGGTAGCTTTATCAATATTCGATGATGAAATCATGGGATTGGCTGCAGGATTATATGGATCTAACCTTGTCATTGGGAAAATAGAAGGTCAGGATGAGCATGTCGTATATCTAGACAATCAAATTGCAAAACATCAAAACTTTGAATGTGGTGTAAAGGATGACCAAATCTCTTATGACGAGCATGAGTTGACTTATAGTGCAGAAGAACAGGAAACAGCTTTAGCAGATAAATGCATCAGATTTTATATTGAAGTAAATTATGATCTTTATAGAAATAAAGGAAGCGAAGCTGCCACATCTAACTTTGTAACTGGATTTATGAATCAAGTGATGACTTTATATGCCAATGAGAATATCAATACGAAATTAATGCCTATTGCTATTTGGACTCAACCCTCACCCTATACAGCAAGTGGAACCTATGATCTAATGAGACAATTTCAAAATTACAGAACCAATTGGGAAGGTGACCTAGCACAACTCGTTGGATTTTCTGGTGGTGGAGGTATTGCCGCTGGCTTCTCTGGTGTATGTAATTATGATAGAAGACAAAGCATGTCTTATTCTGGAATAAATTCTTCCTATAATACCGTACCTACCTATAGTTGGACGGTGAATGTAGTTACTCATGAATATGGGCATATCATGGGATCTCGCCATACGCATGCATGTGTTTGGAACGGAAACGGTACTGCGATTGACGGATGTGCTGGTTTTGTAGAGGGTAATTGCTATCAACCTGGTTACCCATCTGGTGGAGGTACTATCATGAGCTACTGTCACCAAACAAGTGTAGGAATGAATTTAGCCAAAGGATTTGGAACACAACCAGGAAACGTCATTCGTAATCGGGTAGCTAATGGTTCATGTTTAGGAAGCTGTACAACCAACCCAGATCCCGATCCAGACCCAAGTGACTGTGATTATAATGAAGTAAATGTAAAGATCAAAACAGATAATTATCCACGAGAAACCACATGGGTAATCTATGATTCTGATGGGAATAGATTTGCCACAGGATATAATTATACCGCTGCGAATACCGTGTATGATGAGAGCGTTTGTTTACCAGATGGTTGTTATATTTTTGAAATGTTGGATAGTGAAGGAGATGGAATATGTTGTGATTATGGAAATGGAAGTTATTCAGTCACTTTTAATGGGCAAACATTGGCATCAGGAGGACGTTTCCAAAATAGCGACAAAACAGACCTTTGTGTCGGAACAGTAGATCCTGAACCAACCTGCATCAATACCTCTGTAGTATTTAAGACAGATAAATATCCAGCTGAAACTTCTTGGAATTTAAAGAATTCCAATAATGAGGTAGTTGCTAGTGGGTCGAATATTTCATCAAGAAATAATTTAATTACTGTCGAAGAATGTATTGATCCCGGATGCTATGTATTAACTTTCAATGACTCATATGGAGACGGATTCTGTTGTTCATATGGAAATGGTTATTTACAATTCTACGAAGGGAGTCAAATAATTCTAAATCAATGGGCTAACTTTGGTAGAAGTGTTTCTTACCAAGTATGTGTAGGAACTGGAACGTCGGAATCTGTTCAAGAAATCATATTAAGAAGTGAAATCCCTCCATTTACGACTGACTTCAATATAGTATCTCCATTCACTGAATCTTTAGATATTAAATTTGCACCTGTGAAGGAAGATTTAATCATTAAAGATTTAAAAGTAATGGACATGAATGGTCGCGAGATTTATCGACAACATAATGTGTCTACAAATAACGCAATATCTGTTGATGCTTCTTCTTGGGCATCGGGTGTATACGTCGTAACCTTTATAAGCGACAATCAACAAGAATCAGTAAAAGTTATTAAGAAGTAAATATTGTTAACAACTTATTTCTAAATTAAATCTTAATCAAAAAATCCACCTCTAATTGAGGTGGATTTTATTGTTAGATAAAGATTGAATTAACTAGCCACATCAAAATAAGAAATGTAGTTAATTCTTCTCTACTACCAATAAAGTTCTATTCGGTAAATAAATTCGTAATAATCCATCAACGACAGGATAATTTATTTTTTTATCTACCCTATCAAATCCTCCGAAATCTTTGTCATCCGAAGATAAAATAATATTAAAAGAACCATTGGTTTCAATATTCACTTGAAAATCAGAAAAACTATCTGGACCAAAATTGAATAGATAATATAAATCTCCTTTTCTAAAGACTAAAATTTCTTGCTCATTACTTTCATAATATTTGTAAGCATACTTATGATCAAAAACTTGATGATCTTTTAAGAAATGAATCATAGCCTCGTCAAAATGCTCCAAAAATTTATATTTTAAATTTTCAGAATCTGCTAGAGACCACTGCCTTCTTGCATATTGAAAACTCCAATTATTCCCTTCTCTAGGGAAGTCTATCCACTCTGGATGACCAAATTCATTCCCCATAAAATTCATATAACCTTCTCCACCTAATACGGCCGATATCATTCGAATCATTTTATGAAGAGCAATCCCTCTATCCACCACAAGGCTTTCAGCATCTAAACTCATGTGCGTGTACATCTCGCTATCCATAAGCCTAAAAGCAATTGTCTTATCCCCTACTAAGGCTTGGTCATGACTCTCTGCGTAGGCTATGGTTTTCTCTGAATTTCTTCTGTTATTCAATTCCCAAAATAGTTTGCCCATATCCCATTTAACCCCATATTCACTATCTAGTGCTTCTGTCCAAAAGTTAGGGATTCCCATAGCGAGTCTATAATCAAAACCTAAACCGCCTTCTTCTACCGGCCTACAAGCCCCAGGCATACCACTCATATCTTCACAAATGGAAATCACATGCGGATTAGTTTCATGAATCAACTCATTCGCCAATTGTAGATATATAATAGCATCATCATTGGTGTTTTCAAAATATTTACCATAATCATCAAAGGAAACATGTCCGAAATGGGTGTAAAGCATACTCGTTACCCCATCAAATCTAAATCCATCAAATTTAAATTCTTCTAGCCAATACTTGAGATTTGAAGCTAAGAAGCGTTTAACTTCTATCTTTTTATAGTCAAAAAGTCTAGATCCCCAATCGGGGTGCCAGCCTTCAAAATATTGTTCAGTTCCATCAAGTTCAGCTAATCCTTCATTTCTATTTTGTACAGCATGGCTATGCACCACATCTAATATTACCGCAATACCCATCCCATGAGCAGTATCTATCAAATAGCGTAAATCATCTGGGTCTCCAAAACGAGAAGATGGTGCATAAAAATTCGCTACTTGATATCCAAAAGAAGCGTAATATGGGTGCTCTTGAATCGCCATTAATTGCACACAATTGTAGCCTAATCTTTGAATACGTGGTAACACAAAGTCAGCAAATTCTCTATAAGTTCCGATTTTTTCTTCTTCAGAAGCCATTCCCACATGTGCTTCATAAATGAGCGGATGGTTTATTTTTTCTGCAGAAAACGTATTTTTCCACTGGTAGTTCGATTCTCCCGTAAAAATTCCATCAAAATTTAAATCCTCTCCTTGCTTTACTTGTTTTATGTAAGCTGGGATTCTATCTAACTGCCCATTATCACCGTGTACATGTATTTTTACTTTAGACCCTGGAATTAAACGATCTGCATATGCTGAATCTGGCAAAAACACCTCCCATGCACCAAAGTTTCCTCTTTTCAAGGGCGTTGCATGTCTATCCCATTGATTGAAATCACCAATCAATGAAACATAGTGAGCGTTAGGCAACCATTCCCTAAACCACCAACCTTTTCTCTTCTCATCATAATTAAATCCAAAAAAATGATGTGCAGTTGCAAATTTGGAAAGACTCTCAAAATGCTTTTCAATATAATTTTTGGTATGCTGGTACCAGGTAATTCTATTGATTAGATTTCTTTCGTAAGGTTGAAGAAGAGGGTCTATTTTTACTAAAGGCAGTGATCGCATATGATAAGTTTAAACAAATTTACAAAACCGAATAATACTAACAGAACAAATTAAATTATAAATACATTAAGTATTCTTATTACTCTTTTTACTGATTTGTGTAATCAATAAATCTATTACGGATTCTGCAATATCTACTGGAAGCTTTGAGGATGAATTAGACTTATGTGATTTATTCGGTCTCTTTTTACTTTCAATAGTTATAGTAATCGGATTATCACCAAAAGCTGTTTTAATTGCTTCTATAATTTCTGGAGATAATTCTTGTGCGGAATCAAATTGGTAAGCTGATTTCATGTATAATATTTTAAACGGCAACCTTGCCTTTAATATGTGGATGTGGATTGTAATTTTTTAATTCAAAATCTTCAAATTTAAAATTAAAGATATCTTTAACTTCTGGATTGATCTCCATCGTTGGTAAAGGCCTAGGTTCTCGTGTAAGCTGAAGTTTCATTTGATCAAAATGATTAGAATAAATATGTGCATCACCTAAGGTATGTACAAATTCCCCAGCCTTTAATCCTGTAACCTGCGCCACCATTTGCAACAATAAAGCATAAGATGCAATATTGAAGGGTACACCTAGAAATATATCGGCACTTCTCTGGTATAACTGTAGAGAAAGTTTTCCTTCATTTACATAGAATTGAAATAGTGCATGGCAGGGCATCAATGCCATATCTTCTAGCTCCCCCACATTCCAAGCAGAAACCATCATCCTTCTAGAATCAGGGTTATTCTCAATTTGATCTATAACTTGTTTAATTTGGTCTAAAGTTTCACCATTCGGTTTGCTCCAGCTACGCCATTGTTTACCATAAACAGGTCCCAATTCTCCATTCTCATCAGCCCATTCATTCCAAATACGCACTCCGTTATCTTGTAGATACTTCACATTGGTATCCCCATTCAAAAACCATAATAATTCATGTATGATAGATTTCACATGTAGTTTTTTAGTTGTAACCAGTGGAAATCCATCATTTAGATTAAATCTCATCTGATATCCAAAAACACTACGGGTCCCTGTTCCAGTTCTATCACTTTTATCTGTTCCGTTATTTAAAACGTGTTTTACTAAATCTAAATATTGCTGCATAATATCTTAGGCTACGCTATGTAACTATTTTATTTTTTGATTACTTTTACGGTATAACAAGTCTTTTCATTGCAGAATTCTACCATATATACACCTTTATTCTCTGGTAGTTGGGTAAAATTATTACTTACATCTCTATCTTGCCCTACCAATCTGCCATCTATATCATAAATTGTTATCTGAGTAAAATTTATATTATTATAATAAATTAAATCGGAAGATGGATTTGGATAAATCATGAATTGCTTATCTTCTACTTGATTGGCAGACAATGTTCCCCACTTATCTTCTGCTTTTGGTCCTCCCCAAAGATAAGTCGCTAAATAGGGATTATTAATAAAAGGATTTCTATTTCCTTGATAGTTTTGTGCTATTAAATTATTTCTAATAGTTTCAAATTCTGAGACAGGATCCTCTGCATTCCATTCTAGAAAGATATCTGGAATATTTTTATCATAAGTATGCTCATCAATTCCCACATAATTTGGTTTGCAATTATTTGGATAACGCAGATACATATACAGAATCATTCTTGCTATATCCCCTTTCCATTCATCACCCGGATAAAACCGATAGCTAGAAACCTCCCCAGCCACCTCCGAGCCATCTACAAAAGGTGAATTAAAACGATATTCATTCATCTCTGTATCACTAGCTCGTATGGCGTGAATATCTGTAATTTCATATCCGTCATCTTTAAATTCTCCAATGGATTTGGGATAAACATGCTCTCTATTCCATCTACCAGTACATTGGGTTCTGTGACAGCTCAAGGCCTTGTCTCTAGTTCTATCATTCATTAATTCATCATCAAAATCATCAGATCCATAGATTAACAAAAGCTTATCTGTATTCTCTGTATCGCTGTCTATTTCTCTTAAAGCATTCCAAACACCAGGGGTATAACTCAATCGAGTGGTATGGGTCTTTTCCAAAAGTGTATTGAGTTCTGCTTGTAACATATTTTTATCTTGACTGAAATCTATTCCATCATAATAGGTTGGAATTTGTGCACTTATAGTTATACAAGCAAGAAAAAATAAACAAGATATAAAACGCATATTTTTAAAACTCTTTATTGAACTTTTTTATTATAATTTTCTGGGAATTTAGGCGTAATATTCCAATAAAATTTTTCTGCATAGGCTAATACTTCTTCTATAGTATTATCTTTTGGATCTATATAACCTGCTATACCTGCCTCTTTCTTAGCATAATCTGCATAAGCAAACAAAATAGGAACTTCTCCCTTGAGTGCAATATAATAAAATCCTCTCTTCCATTTATCTGCATAACTTCTAGTTCCTTCTGGAGTATTGATAAAATATAATTTTTGTGATTTATCTCTTAACAGTTCTGCGGCATATTCTACCATATTTTGTCTTTGCGTGCGATCCACCCCTACACCACCAAACCATTCTATAATGAATCCATACCAAGGTTTGGTCCAATCATCTTTTATAAAAACCTTCATAGGGATCTCCATTTGCCAAAACGAACTAACGGCCATTACAAAGTCCCAGTTAGAAGTATGAGGACCTGCAACCAATACCGCACTAGGTATGTTACTTATGTCAAATTTATTATCTAGCTTCCATCCCATTAAAAAGAATACAAGCTTACCTATAAACTTTTTCATAGAACAAAAATAAACCTTTTAATGGATTATTTTAAATTATATATTCTCTACCTATTGAGTGAAATTGTGACTTTAAGTTAATTTAACATTAAAATTAACTATATTATAACGTACACCTTGTTTTGGTAATAATTCTTAAGTATATTTAATAAAAATATTTGCATAAACTATGCGAGCATAATAATTTTAATTATATTTACAATTGTGAAGGAATTAAAACCCAAAGTACAACCAACCATTGATTATATGCTTAGAACTACATGGAATAGTGTAGTAAAGTCTTATAATACAGAAGCTCTTAAATATGATTTCACCATGCCTATGGGGTTTTCTCTTATTTCTATAGACCCTACGACCGGTACCCCCAGCACAGCCTTAGGTCCAAGGATGGGCATGGAACCAACATCACTCTCTAGAACCTTAAAAAATTTAGAAAATAAAGGCCTTATAGAAAGGCATCCCAATCCAGATGATGGCAGAGGAGTAATCATAAAACTCACCACAGAAGGAATAAATCATCGTAAAATAGCCCAAAATGTCGTTACACAATTTAATGATAAAGTGAAAGAAGAATTTGGAGAAGAAAAAGTTGCTATTTTCTATGAAGTTTGCGAAGGAATTCAAAAATTAATAGATGAAAAAAAGATTTTTAAAGATTAATATATAATATTATGAGAAATAGACACATCAACCACGTAACCGTCTTAGGTTCAGGCGTGATGGGTTCTGGTATAGCCTGTTTACTTGCAGGTATCGGCATCGATGTATTGATGCTAGATATGTTACCAAATGAACTTACAGATAAAGAGAAAGCAAAAGGATTATCTCTAGAAGATAAAGTAGTACGTAATAGGAATGCTCAAATGCATTTGGATTATGCTATTAAATCTAAACCCTCACCTATCTACGATAAAGCTTTTGCATCACGCATAACTGTCGGAAACTTTGAAGACGATTTAGAAAAAATTAAAAAGTCAGATTGGGTTATAGAAGTTATCGTAGAGCGTTTGGATATTAAAAATCAAATGTTTGATAAGGTAGAAAAACTTCGTAAACCTGGTACTTTGGTTTCATCTAATACCTCTGGTATTCCTATTAAAATGATGTCTGAAGGTAGAAGCGACGATTTTCAAGAACATTTCTTGGGTACTCACTTCTTTAACCCACCAAGATATTTAGGCTTATTTGAAATCATTCCTGGCCCTAAAACTAAATCAGAAGTTATTGAATTCTTTAAAGATTTCTCTGATAGATTTTTAGGTAAAACACCTGTAATGGCTAAAGATACCCCTGGATTTATTGGGAACCGCGTAGGTGTTTACTCCATGGCGAAAGTAATGGAACTAGCCCAAGAAATTGGACTTACCGGAGAAGAAACAGATAATTTGACAGGAAGTATTCTTGGACGACCTAAAACAGGTACATTCAAATTGGCTGATTTAGTAGGGTTGGATACCGCATCTAAAGTAACCAAAGGATTACAAGAAAATTCTAAAGAGGATCAAATGGTTCAGGATTTAAAAGATTCTGAAGTATTGAACTTCTTATTAGAAAATAAATTTTATGGTGATAAATCTGGGAAAGGATTTTACTATAAAGAAAGAGGAAAAGATGGTAAAACCAATCGTTTTGCCCTAGATTTAGAAAAGAAAGAATATAGACCATTAGACCGTCAAAATCTTGAAATTCTAGATAAAGCCAAACAAGCGGGGGGCACAGCGGCTAGGTTTAAAACTTTATTAAAGGATGACAGTAAATATGGTGACTTAATTCGCAAACACTTTGCTTCACTTTTCGCTTATGTTTCACAGAGAATTCCAGAAATTGCAGATGACCTATATGCCATAGATGACGGCATACGAACAGGTTATGCTTGGAAGTATGGACCATTTGAAACTTGGGATTTAATAGGTGCTCAAAAAGGTGTTGATTTAATTGAAAAAGAAGGCTATGAAGTGGCAGATTGGGTAAAGACCATGCTCAAAAATGGCAAAGAATCTTTCTATCAGGTATCTAATGAGGGAAACAAGCAATATTATGACATCAACACGGGGGATTATAAAACCATCCCTGGTCAAGATACTTTTATCATCTTAGACAACATCAGAAAGTCTAAAGAAATTTGGAGTAATAAAGATGCCTCTGTACAAGATTTAGGCGATGGAATCATCAACCTAGAATTCCGTTCCAAAATGAATTCTATTGGTGGAGGTGTGATACAAGGAATTCATAAAGCCATAGAATTAGCAGAAAATGATTATAAAGGCCTTGTGATTGGAAACCAAGGAAGCAATTTCTCTGTAGGTGCTAACCTTGCTATGATTATGATGATGGCGGTGGAACAAGACTGGTTTGAATTGAATATGGCCATCAAGCAATTCCAAGATACCATGATGCGCGTGCGCTATAGTAATATTCCTGTTGTAGTAGCACCTCATGGCATGGCTTTAGGCGGTGGTTGTGAGATTACCCTGCATGCAGATAAAGTAGTGGCTGCAGTAGAAACCTATATTGGTCTCGTAGAATTTGGTGTAGGTGTAATTCCTGGTGGTGGTGGTTCTAAGGAGCTTACGCGTCGCGCAGGAATGTCTTATGAAAAAGATGATGTGAAAACCAATCGTTTAAGAGAAGCTTACATGAATATTGCCATGGCTAAAGTAGCAACCTCAGCTCATGAGGCTAAGAATCTAGGCTATATCCGTGAACAAGATGTGATTGTGATGAATAAAAACAGACAGATTGCAGAGGCTAAAAAGCATGCGTTGATAATGGCAGATGCTGGTTATACTAGACCTTTCCCAGAGAAAGTAAAAGTATTGGGAGAAAATGCGCTAGGGATGTTCTATGTAGGGTCTGACCAGATGATCGCTGGACATTACATCTCTGAACATGATCGCAAGATTGCTAATAAATTAGCTTATGTAATGACGGGAGGTAATTTATCAGAAAACACAGAAGTTTCTGAGCAATATCTACTTGATTTGGAACGTGAAGCATTCTTATCCCTTTGTGGAGAACGCAAAACGTTAGAAAGAATTCAACACATGTTGAAAACTGGTAAACCATTAAGAAATTAATAATCAGTATCACATATTTAGTATCTAATAGTAAATAGATGGTATAAAGGTAAACTAATCAATAAGTGGTTGAATTACTGAATACTTCAATCTAAATTAATAAACAATGAAACAAGCATATATAGTAACCGGATATAGAACAGCAGTTGGGAAGGCACCTCGTGGTAGCCTACGCTTTGTGCGTCCAGATGATATGGCAGCGACTGTTCTTAAAAAATTAATGAAAGAAGTTCCCTCTTTAGACCCAGAACGTATAGATGACCTGATTGTAGGTTGCGCTATGCCAGAGGCTGAACAAGGATTAAACATGGCTAGACTCGTTTCCCTTATGGGATTAAATACAGATAAAGTACCAGGCGTAACGGTCAATAGATACTGCGCATCTGGGTCAGAATCAATTGCACTTGCCGTTGCCAAAATCCAAACAGGAATGGCAGAATGCATCATTGCTGGTGGTGCAGAATCAATGTCTTATATCCCTATGGGAGGTTATAAACCAATTCCAGAAACAGAAGTTTCTAAAGAACATGCAGATTATTATTGGGGAATGGGTCTCACCGCAGAGGCTGTTGCCAATGAATATAAAGTAAGTAGAGAGGATCAAGATGAGTTCGCATACAAATCGCATCAAAAAGCTTTAAAAGCCAATGAAGAAGGTCGTTTCAAAGATCAGATTGTTCCTATTGAAGTAGAGTACAAATATTTGGGAGAAAATGAAAAGGTGAAAACGAAGAATTATTCATTCCAGCAGGATGAAGGTCCCAGAGCAGATACTTCTAAAGAAGCATTAGCAAGATTACGTCCTGTATTCGCAGAAGGTGGGAGTGTAACTGCAGGTAATTCTTCTCAAATGAGTGACGGAGCTGCTTTCGTTTTAGTGATGTCAGAAGACATGGTTAAAGAATTAAACCTAGAGCCCATTGCTAGATTAGTTTCTTACGCTACAGTTGGTGTTCCGCCTAGAATTATGGGAATCGGACCATTATTTGCCATTCCAAAAGCATTGAAACAAGCAGGATTAAAACAAGAAGACCTTGATTTAATCGAATTAAATGAAGCCTTTGCGTCACAATCTTTAGCGGTAATTCGTGAAGCTGGCATAGATCCAGATATTGTAAATGTGAATGGCGGAGCCATTGCGTTAGGTCATCCGCTTGGCTGTACGGGAACTAAATTAACGGTACAGTTACTAGATGAAATGAAAAAGCGTGGTAATAATAAATACGGTATGGTGACCATGTGTGTTGGTACCGGGCAAGGTGCCGCATCAATATTTGAAAAACTTTAAAAACCTAATCCTATGAATGATAAAAATAAAAGCAAACTAATCGGAGGTTCTTTCTTGGTAAAAGAAACGCCTTATACAGAAATCTTCTCTCAAGAAGACTTCTCAGAAGAACAAAAAATGATGCGTGATAGCGTCAAAGATTTTATAGACCGCCAAGTATGGCCTGTAAAACCACAAATAGAACAGAAAGACTATAAACTTATTGAAAGCCTAATGAAAGAGTTAGGTGAAATGGGAATGTTAAGTATATCTGTTCCAGAGAAGTATGAAGGAATGGGAATGGGCTTTATAGAGACCATGTTGGTGTGTGACTATGTATCTGGTGCAACAGGTTCCCTTGCCACAGCCTTTGGTGCACATACAGGAATTGGAACGATGCCGATTACGCTATACGGTACAGAGGAACAAAAGGCAAAGTATTTACCTAAACTAGCGTCTGGTGAATGGTTTGGTTCTTATTGTTTAACGGAACCAGGTGCAGGATCGGATGCTAATTCTGGAAAAACTACAGCTACCCTTTCAGAAGATGGAAAGCATTATATCCTAAACGGGCAAAAAATGTGGATTACCAATGCTGGTTTTGCTGAGGTTTTTATCGTATTTGCTAGAATTGAGGATGATAAAAACATTACCGCATTTATTGTAGAAAAATCACAAGCGGGTGAAGGTTTCAAATTAGGAGAAGAAGAACCTAAATTAGGTATTGTTTCTTCTTCCACAAGACAGGTTTTCTTTTCTGATGTAAAAGTACCAGTAGAGAATTTATTAGGAGAAAGAAATGGTGGTTTCAAAATCGCTATGAATGCGTTAAATATTGGTAGAATTAAATTAGCTGCGGCATGCTTAGATGCACAAAGGAGAATTATCACCAATAGTATTGTTTATGCGAATGAACGCAAACAATTTAATACTCCGATTGCTAGTTTTGGAGCAATAAAGAAAAAAATAGCAGAAAGAGCTGTTGCTGCATTTGCATCTGAAGCTGGATCTTATCGCGCAGCCAAAGACATACAAGATAAAATTTCAGAATTAGAGGCCGCTGGAATGGATCATCAACAAGCAGAACTGAAAGGTGTTGAAGAATATGCTGTAGAATGTTCAATCTTGAAGGTATTTGGATCTGAAGCTGCACAAAATTGTGCTGATGAAGGTATTCAAATTTTTGGAGGAATGGGATATTCTAAAGATGTTCCTATGGAAGCTGCATGGAGAGATTCGCGTATCTCTAGAATATATGAGGGTACCAATGAAATTAATCGTTTACTCTCTGTAGATCTATTAATCAAAAGAGCTTTTAAAGGTAAAATTGATTTAATGACTCCTGCGATGGGAATTCAAGATGAGTTGATGAGTATTCCAGATTTTGATATTCCTGATTATTCTGAGACGTTAAGTCAAGAAAAAGAAATCGTTACCAAATTAAAAAAAGTGTTCTTTATGGTGGCAGGTGCAGCCTTGCAGAAATTTGGAACTGAATTAGAGCATCAACAACAATTAATCCTATCTGCCGCAGAGATTTTAATTCAAATCTATATGGCAGAAAGCACCGTATTGCGTGCAGAAAAATTAAGCAAAGAAAATCACGATCAAGCAGAAGTTGCAGTGAAAATTGCCACGTTACAAGTGTTTGATTCTGTAGAAATCGTCAAGAGCATGGCTACAGAAGGAATCATTTCTTTTGCGGAGGGTGATGACCAAAGAATGATGTTAAGTGGTCTTAAACGTTTTACAAGATACAATGAATATCCAAATATTGTAAACTTGAAACGAGAAGTTGCGGATTACTTCATAGAGAAAAATGCATATACTTTTTAAATTTAAACATTTAATATAATTTATACAAGGAGCTTCCAATTTGGAGCTCCTTTTTTTAGGCCATATGAATAAAGGGAAAACTAGATTAGTTATCTCTAGAGATAATTATTTTAAAAATAACAACACTTAATTTAAAGTTTTATAATTCATTAACACTCATATAATTCGATTCAATTTTATCTTTGGTTGATTATTTGTAGCTTCAATTAAAAATTTCAGTTATGATAAAATCAATTAATCCTTACAATGATGAAGTAGTATATGAAAATCAAGCAATGTCTACAGAAGAAGTTGAAAGTTTTGTAGAGAAAGCACACAATGCCTACAATTCGTGGAGAAAAATTGGTTTCCCAGAACGTTCATTATTAATGAATAGACTAGCCGATGTGCTAGAAGATAACAAAGAACGATATGCCAAAGTAATGACCAAAGAAATGGGTAAACCTATATCCCAAGCTGTAGCAGAAGTAGAAAAGTGTGCTTGGGTTTGTAGATATTATGCAGAAAACGGTGAATCACAGCTGGCTAAAAGGGATATAAAAACCGATGCTAAAGAGTCTTATGTAAGATACGATCCATTAGGAGTGATTTTAGGGGTTATGCCATGGAATTATCCATTCTGGCAAGTGTTTAGATTTGCAGTTCCTACGCTATACGCAGGGAATACAGTCTTATTAAAGCATGCAAGTAATGTGATGGAATCTTCTAAAATGATTCAAGATGTCTTTGACAAAGCGGGTTTCCCTCCACATACTTTTACCGCCTTGTTTATTGGAAGTAAAGAAGTGGAAAAAGTCATAAGGAATAAATACGTACAAGGCGTCTCTTTAACTGGAAGTAAGCCTGCTGGTTCTGCGGTAGCTTCTGTAGCCAGTGAAGAGATAAAACCCTCATTACTGGAGCTTGGCGGCAATAATGCCTTGGTAGTTTTTGAAGATTGTAATTTAGAAGAATCTGTGGATATTGTTTTACAAGCTAGATTTCAAAATACGGGACAAAGCTGTATAGCTGGAAAAAGATTATTATTACAAGATAAAATCGCAGAAGAATTTCTGGACCGATTAACTAAGAAAGTAAAGGCATTAAAAGCGGGAGACCCTATGGATAAAGAAACTTATGTAGGGGTAATGGTAAATGAAGAGGCTGCCAATACTTTACAAGAACAATTAAATAAATCTGTAAAAATGGGTGCAGAAATCGTGATTGGAGGTAATCATGACGGTGCATATTTTGAACCTACCATCGTGAAAAATGTAAGTAATGATATGCCCGTTTACCAAGAAGAGACATTTGGTCCTCTGCTTGCCGTAGCCACTTTTTATTCAGAAGAAGAGGCTATTAAAATGGTAAACGAGTCTGAATTTGGTCTAGGAGTTAGTATTTTTACAAGTGATAGCGAAAGAACCAAACGTCTGATTCCAGCTTTTGAAGATGGTGCCGTATTTGTAAATGATTTAGTAAAAAGTGATCCTAGGTTACCCTTTGGTGGTACTAAAATATCTGGATATGGTAGAGAACTTTCTAAAGATGGAATTTTATCATTCGTCAATGTGAAAACTGTTTATATTAAATAGTATAAGCTTTATTTTCTGCAATTTATAAATCTTGATAATTCAATTTATCAAGATTTTTTTTTCTAAATAATTCCGATTTTAATTATCTAAGTAATCTTATAAGATTTTGTAAATTTACATCTTAAATAAATCATCATGATTAGCAAAATTCAAAGTTACTTCTTAGACTATCCTTCTCAATCTAGGGTTTGGATATTTATGGGAGAAAGAAGTCTTTCAATGCCAGAACAAGAAGTTGTAAAAACATATTTGAACCAGTTTATACCACAATGGAAAGCTCATGGAGATGCTTTAAAAGCTGGATATGAATTAATAGACAATCAATTTATCGTAATTTCTGTTGATGAAACTCCTGCAGCAGCCTCTGGATGTTCTATAGATTCAATGACTAGATTTATCAAAGAAATTGAAAACAAGCTAAAGCTTTCCTTTACGGATAGAATGCTAATCTCTTATATAGATAATGATAAAATTGTAACGGATAAACTTGCGACATTTAAAGAAAAAGTGAAAAATGGAGAATTAAAGGAAAACACCATTGTATACAACAACAGTGTTTCTAATTTATCTGATTTTTGGGATCATTGGCAACAACCACTTCATAAAAGTTGGGCGGCGCCTTTGCTACCACAAAATTAAACTCAGGCGCGAAATAAATATAATTAAGCTTTCTTCTCTAAATTTTCCGCAATTGATTCTATAAATTTAGTTAATGGTTTTTTAGCCATCATCTCGATCATAGGATTAAATTTTCCATTGAAGTCAATATACACCTCAGATTTATCACCATCTGCCGCTACATTTACCTTCATTTCATAATTGAAATTGTCTGAAGGTGATTCAAATAAAATATATTCTGGCTCTTTTTTTTCTTTTAACTTTAATCCTACCTTAGGTAAACCTTTTAATTGAACTTGAAACCCTTGACCACTTTCATGAACAGAAAAATCTGCTCCTTCTGGCATCAATTCTTCATAATTTTTAGAATCCTCTAAAAATTGGTAGGCTTCTTGTTGACTTTTATCTAGTTTTACTTTTTTACTTTCAAAATTCATTGTTTAACTTATTTAAATTAATTGGAAATAATTACTTTTAATAAAAATTCTAAATCAAATGTACAAAGTTTTCGTTAATAATAAACTCCTCACTTTTGGGTCTACCAAATTAGACATTGATCGTAATATTCCTTTTATCAACAACGCTGACTTTGATGTAGCCATTGATTTATTGAACAATAATGCAGATGAAGTTCACATATATTCCAATGAAATAGAAGAAGTTTGGACTAAATTTACACATCACTATAAACAAATTAATGCCGCTGGTGGCGTGGTAATTAATGATCATAATGAAATGTTATGGATTTACCGTTTAGGTAAATGGGATCTACCTAAAGGGAAGATGGAAAAAGGAGAAAATATAGAAGCTACGGCTTTACGAGAAGTGGAAGAAGAGTGTGGTATTAGTGATTTGAAAATAACCAAAAGATTAGATGACACCTTTCATATGTATTACCATAAAGAACACATATTAAAAATAACACACTGGTTTGAAATGAGATACTATAAAGATGAAAAGCTGGTACCGCAATTGGAAGAAGGAATTACAGATGTACAATGGGTTCCAATAAATGAGCTCTCAAAACCTATGAAAAACACCTATGGAAATATTTATAATTTAGTAAAACGCTATTTAGATTAAATATTCAAAGTGATAATCAACTAATCTTTTAATTGGTTTTTCTACTATATGCCCCACCATTAAATTATTTTCTTTTGCCACAGAAGACAGAATGGTCTTAAAATAATAGGCAATTGAACCTATAAAATTAATTTCTTTATAATCATATTGATGATAAGGATAAACTTGAAATTCAAAAAACTCTTGAAAACATTCCGCTACTAATTTCTCTATAAATGGATGCGATTGATTCTCTACTGCAAAGGAAGCAAATTGTGCTAAATATGCATTTGCAGATGGTTTTCGATATATAGTATCCAATAATTCCTCTACTTTTAAGTGATAACGGGTTTCAAAGGCCATTTCAATCTCATCTGGAAACTTCCCAGCGAAATAATTACGTAGTAAATTTTTGCCTATATGATTCCCTGAACCTTCATCCCCTAGAACATATCCTAAAGATGGATTAGGTTTCTGAATAGCCTTACCATCAAAATAGCACGTATTACAACCAGTCCCTAAGATACCCACTAGTGTGGGCCTGCCAGCATATGCTGCATATGCTGCTGCTGTCATATCACTATCTACTGTAATATTTGCTCTTGTGAAGATTTGTGAAAATGCTGATTGTATATTTTTTTGTAAGCTCTTTGTTTGCGCCCCTGCCCCATAATAATAAATGCGGTTTACCTGAGGTGCAACTTGCAAAAGCTCTTTATTTTTTTTAAGGTTAGTTACAATATCCTTCTCATTAATCAAAAGTGGATTAAACCCTACTGTTTTTGTTTTGCATTGTAGCTCCTTCTTTTCATTTACAAATACAAAATCTGTTTTGGTAGATCCACCATCAATAATCCCAATCAACGCCATATTATCTTTTTACAAACTAAACTAAGACCAGACCAAAGCACTGGCACCTAAAATAGCCGCATCCGCTTCATCCAGTTTACTAATGTACAATTTCACTTTATTTCTGAAAATCGGCAATAAATTTCTTTCCATATGCAGTTTTGCTGGCTTTAAAATATAATCGCCCGCTTGTATAACACCACCGAATAATAATATAGCTTCTGGAGAAGAAAACATCACAAAATTTGCCAATGCTTCTCCGAGTTTCTGCCCCGTATATCTGAATACCTCAATAGCGATTGCATCACCTTTCTCTGCGCAATCAAAGACCGTTTTAGCATTAATCTCTGACTCTTCATATTCATTTAATAAGGAATCAGGAAACTCTGCTCTCATTTTTTTGGCTGTAATCGCAATACCCGTTGCAGAAGCATAAGCTTCAAGACTTCCTTCTGAGCCTGTGCTCCAATGTTTTCTTCCTCCAGGTTTCACAATAGTATGTCCTAATTCACCTGCAAAACCATCGTGACCATAGATTAAACGTCCACCAGAAACAATTCCACTGCCAACACCTGTGCCTAACGTAATCATGATAAAATCCTTCATTCCTCTGGCAGCGCCATACATCATTTCTCCCATTGCAGCCGCATTGGCATCGTTCGTAATTTTCGCTTTAAGTCCAAATTTATTTGAAATAATATCAACCATAGGGGTCACCCCTTTCCAAAGTAAATTAGGTGGATATTCAATATTACCTGTAAAGAAATTCCCATTAGGAGCTCCTATCCCTACTCCTACAATCATTTCTTTCTCTGGAAGGGATTGAATCATGGGTAGTAGTTCCTCATATAGCACATCTACCAATTTTTCTGGCTTGTCATAATCTTTGGTCTTCAATTTACCTTTTTGAATTACTTCTCCCCTTTGATTTACTAAACCAAATTTGCTATTTGTACCACCAATGTCAATTCCAATGGCATATTCCTGATGTAGCTCAGCTATAGACATATCTATTATTTTAAGTAAATATAATTAAAATGAAGCCAACTTAATAATGATTTTAAACATAAAAAGGCGTTGAATCATACAATTCAACGCCTTCGTGATAAATATATTTAATCTATTAAGAGATTAATCCTGCAAAATATTTAGCTAATCTCACTAATTGTGCAGTATATGACATTTCATTGTCATACCAAGAAATTGTTTTAACTATTTGTTCTCCATCTACCTCCTGTACTGTAGTTGAAAGCATATCAAAATAAGATCCGTATTGGATACCTACTATGTCAGATGAAACGATAGGATCATAAGTATACCCTAATGTATCTTTTAACTCACCTTCTGCAGCGGCTTTGATAGCATTGTTTACTTCATCTACTGTAACTTTCTTATCCAATACTGCTGTTAAATCAACCAAAGAACCAGTTGGTACTGGAACACGTAAAGCCATACCATCCAATTTACCTTTAAGATGAGGCATTACTAAACCTACAGCAGCGGCTGCTCCAGTGGTCGTTGGTACAATGTTTTCTGCCGCAGCTCTTGCTCTACGTAAATCACTATGTGGTCCGTCTAATGTTACTTGATCATTTGTATATCCATGAACAGTTGTCATTAACCCTGATTTAAGACCAAATGAATCATCTAAAACTTTGGCTATAGGGGCTAAACAGTTTGTAGTACAAGATGCGCCAGATAATACAGTTTCTGAACCGTCTAGAATGTCATGGTTTACATTATATACAATAGTTTTCATGTCACCTTTACCTGGTGCAGAAATAATCACCTTTTTAGCACCAGCTTTAATGTGTTTCTCTGCTCCTTCCTTTGAACGGAAAACTCCAGTACATTCTAAAACTACATCAACATTTAAATCTCCCCATGGCAAATCCTCTGGATTTCTTTCAGAGTATATAGTTA
>JBPCUN010000041.1:0-15443 GCA_051011115.1 Weeksellaceae bacterium | reverse complement strand
ATCTATTTGCGTGAACTCAGGCTGGCGATCTGCCCGCAAATCCTCATCACGAAAGCACTTTACGATTTGAAAATACTTATCCATACCACCTACCATCAACAGTTGTTTAAAGGTTTGTGGCGATTGTGGTAAAGCATAAAATTGTCCTGGATTCATGCGAGAAGGAACTAAAAAGTCTCTCGCACCCTCTGGTGTAGATTTAATCAAAACAGGTGTTTCAATTTCAATAAAACCTTCTTCCGAAAGGAAATTTCTCACTTTTTGAGCTACTTGATGACGGAAGATTAATTTATTCTTTACAGGATTTCTCCTAATATCCAGATAACGATATTGCATTCTTAATTCTTCGCCACCATCTGTTTCATTCTCTATGGTGAACGGAGGGAGTTTTGATGCATTTAAGATGTCTAAATTATCAATTAAAACTTCAATGGACCCAGTAGGAATCTTGTCATTTTTAGACTCTCGCTCTAACACAGTTCCCGTTACTTGAATCACAAACTCACGACCAAGTTTTCTAGCGGTTTCAAAAATCTCTTTGCTTGTTCTTTCTTCATCTAAAACCAACTGCGTAATTCCATAACGATCTCGTAAATCTATCCACATTACAAATCCCTTATCTCTAACGGTTTGCACCCATCCTACTAAAGTTACGCTTTCCCCGATGTTATTTTGATTTAATTCACCGTTGGTATGTGTTCTGTACATATATAAATTTTAATAAATAATATTAATTGTCTATTTTTTAAAGTGTAAAAGAAGTAATTTATTCTTGTATAGATACAAATCCTTACGACTCACCTCAAAGCGATCTACTTGTTTTAATAAATCTAAATAGTCATCTTCTAAATCCAAATATGGGCAGGACATTTTAGTGCTATATATATTAGAAAAGCTAATAAAACCACTTTTCCCGCTCATTGTTCCCCCATAGTTATTACATCCAGAGAAACCACTTATATTATCTTCTGAAGAAGGATCAAAGATTAAAGTAATCGGATTATTTCCAATTCCCAGGGTGGTTTGTCCATCATTTTGTAAATTCCAAACGCCTTCTAAATCACTTACCTTATTACTTGTAACTGCTGTAGTACCACAAGCAGCTAATAAAAGACTCATGATAGCGAGTATCAAAACATGTTGTAATTTTTTCATAATTATCTTAATTCTGCGTTCAATTCTTTTTTAAGGATATTAATTACTTTCTGCATTAAATCATCGATTTGATGATCCTTCATTGTTTTATTTTCGTCTTGTAACACAAGTGAAATTGCATAAGATTTTTTACCTTTTGGCAATTTATCCCCTTCATATACATCAAATAGGTCTACAGATTTAATCAATGGATTATCTAATCCCATAATCAAATCTACAATATCTTGATAAGTAATATCATTGTCTAAAAGCAAAGCTAAATCTCTCTTGACTTGTGGAAATTTAGAAATTGGTTTAAACTGCATATTCTGATTTGCTTTATAGGCCTCAAATAGAGCTGGAACATCAATTTCTGCAAAGAACACCTCTTGGTCAATATCAAATTTCTTTAAAATTTCTGAATTCAAGGCACCCAAGCTTACAATCTTAGATTCCTTATCTTTTCCTACTAAAACTTGATGGGCATAAGCTGTTTGATTCATATCCCATTGTAATTTATTCAGATTCAGCTTTTGCAATAATTGTTGTACCACACCTTTTAGATAAAAAACATCTACATGCTTTTCATCTTTGTCTTTCCAAGAATTTTTGGTTTCATAACCACTCACAACTATAGATAATGAAAGTCTCTCTTCATATCCATGTGAAGCCTTTTTGTAAGTATTACCAAACTCAAAATATTTGATACGCGATTGCTTACGTTTTATGTTATAATCTACATTCTCTAATAAAGAAGGCAGTAATGTTCTACGCATAAAATTAAGGTCAGAACTCAACGCATTAATTAATTCAACAGATTCATTATCAGAGAATCCGAACCATTCATTATATGCTTGCTTGAACATAGATAAGTTTATCGCTTCATTAAAACCTAATGAAACCAATGATTCTGCCAAAGCATTTTCTATTTTATCCTTTTCGTAACCCTCGCTCGGCACAATAGAAAAACTTACTTTTTCATTTCCTTTGATGTTATTGAAACCATAGATTCTTAAAATCTCTTCAATGATATCCGCTTCGCGCTGTACATCCACCCGATAAGCAGGTACTTCAAGCTCTAAAGTTGTGGGAGTTTCAGAAATAATATCAATCTCTAGCAATTGTAGAATCTCTTTAATCTTATCCCTATGCAACCTTTCACCTAATAATTGATCTACACTTCTATATTGTAATAAAACAGTAAAATTAGGAATTGCCTTAGGATAGTTATCAATGATGTTGCCAACCACTTCACCTCCTGCAATCTCTCTTATTAATTGAGCTGCTAGCTTTAAGGCCTTTAAAGTATATTGTGGATCAATTCCTCGCTCAAACCTAAAAGATGAATCACTATTGATGTGATGAGCTTTAGAAGTTTTACGTACAGAGACTGGATTGAAATAAGCACTTTCTAAAAAGATATTTTTAGTTTCCACTGTTACAGAAGAATTTAAGCCTCCCATAACGCCAGCAATCCCAAGATTTCCTGAAGCATCTTGTATCATTAATTCCTCTCCAGACAACGTTCTCTCAACGTTATCTAGGGTAGTGAATTTTATATTTTCTTCCGCTTTGGCAACAATAATTTTATTTCCATTAATCTTATCAGCATCAAAAGCGTGCATTGGTTGCCCCACATGGTGTAAAATATAATTAGTGATATCAACTACATTATTTTTTGGTGCAATACCCATCGCTATTAAACGGCGCTGTAACCACACAGGTGATTCTTGAATTTTCACATTCTTCATGTATAGTCCTGTATATCTAGGACATAACTCAGTATCACGTACTTCAATAACAATTGGGTTTTCTCCAGAAGATTGAATCTCCTTAATATCTGGTTTACGAAATGTGGTGTTTAATTTTCTAGATTTAAGTGCTGCAAATAAGTCTCTTGCAACTCCAAAGTGACTCATAGCATCCGCACGGTTGGGCGTTAAACCAATTTCAAAAACGGTATCTTCATAGGTATCCAAAACCTCTGAAAGGGGAGTGCCCGGCGTTAAGCTTGGATCCATTACCCAAATCCCTGCATGATCGTTTGAGACTCTAAGTTCTCTTTTAGAACAAATCATTCCATTTGATTCCTCTCCACGCAATTTGGCTTTTTTAATTTTAAATGAATCACCCGTATCCGTTTTGATTTCTGCACCAATTTTTGCTACGGGGACTTTCTGTCCTTGATCAACATTAGGAGCTCCACATACGATTTGCACCGTTTCATCTCCTAAATTGACATGTGTAATTCTTAATTTATCAGCATTGGGATGACTATCAACAGAAACGACTTCTCCTATTACAAAATTGTCTAAATCACTTTTGGAAATTCCTAATTTTTCTGTCCCTTCAACTTCTAATCCAATATCGGTAAGTATATCTGATACTTTTGTTATAGATAAATCGGTATCAATAAACTCCTTTAACCAATTATATGAAATCTTCATAAATATTTTTTCTAATAAATGAAATACTACCTTGCATATGAGGTAGTATTTTAATATAAAATTTGATTAATTAGCAGATAACATCAGTGGCATTACAAGCATCAAAATCTCTTCGCCTTCTTCTAAACCATCTATAGGTCTTATGATCCCAGCTCGGTTTGGTTCAGACATAGATAACGTAACATCCTCACTTTGAAGGTTATTTAGCATTTCAGCTAAAAATTTAGCATTGAATCCAATTTGCATATCTTCACCATTATAATCGCAAGGAAGTTTTTCTTCTGCCTTGTTAGAGAAATCAATATCCTCCGCACTAATCACTAATGAGTTACCATTTAATTTTAATCTAACTTGATGTGTAGACTTATTTGCGAAAATAGAAACCCTACGCAATGAGTTCAAGAACATTATTCTATTGATGGTGAGTACATTAGGATTCTCTTTAGGAATTACTGCTTCGTAAGCTGGGTATTTACCGTCGATTAAACGACAAATAATTGTAATATTTTCAGTTCTGAATAGGGTATTGGTCTCATTAAATTCAATCTGAATCTCTTCACCCAAAGGGAATATATTTTTGATAATATTCAACGGCTTTTTAGGCATAATAAAATTTGACTTAGAGTCAGCAGATAAATCACCCCGGGTATATTTTACCAAGCGGTGAGCATCCGTTGCAACAAACTTTAAATCATCTGCGCTCCATTCAAAAAAGACACCTGTCATTACAGGTCTATGCTCATCATTTCCTGTAGCAAAAATAGTTTTGTTAATGGCTTCTATTAAAACATCAGAATTTACAGAAGTTTTAATAGCCTCATTAATCGTAGGAGTATCAGGAAAATCATCCGCTGATAAATAAGATAATTCATAATTACCTTGCTCAGAAACAATCTCTAATTGTCCATTTCCTTTGTCTATAAAAGTCAATGGTTGATCAGCAAAAGTTTTAAGCGTATCTAATAATATTTTAGAAGGAACACAAATAGATTCAACATCTTCTGAATCTACGGTAAGATTTACAGTAGCTGTTGTTTCTAAATCAGATCCAGTAATTTTTAAATTATTATGATCCAATTCAAATAGAAAATTATCTAGAATCGGCATGGTATTACTAGAGTTAATAACACCACTAATCATTTGGATATGCTTTTGCAATTGAGAACTACCTACAATAAACTTCATAAATTATCTTTTTCTAAAGAAACAAATTTAACTTTTTTTGATAAAACATAGCAAACTTTATACAATAATCTATTGTCAAGGAATATTAAAGGAAAACAGGAGAGATTTAAAATTTACAATTTAACATAATATAAATTATAGGCTTTTTTTATTTAAATGTATTTTCTCAAAATTCATTTCTATACCATATATTTGTTTTAATACAAATTCCGTAATTTATGAAGAATATCAGCGTATTTGACATGTTGAAAATTGGTGTTGGTCCTTCTAGTTCTCATACTTTAGGTCCTTGGCGTGCTGCGCAAGAATTTGTACAAGAACTAAAAGATCGCAACATTTTTGAAACTATTCAAACGATTCAAATTGATTTATATGGCTCTTTGTCCTTAACAGGAATTGGCCATGCCACAGATAAAGCCATTCTATTAGGTTTAAGTGGCACTGATCCTGTGACGATACCTGTCGAATATATAGATGATATTATATCCTTTATAAAGGTAGAAAATCAAATAAATCTAAACGATGAGAAATTAATTCCATTCAATTGGAATCAAATTCATTTTAACAAAAACTTTTTGCCATATCATTCAAATGGTATGAAACTTACCGCCAACTTAGCTAATGGAGACAAATATGAATCTACCTTCTACTCTATTGGCGGAGGATTTATAACGAAAGAAGAAACAGACGAAACCATAGATTTATCTGATAATCAGGATTTTCCATTTCCTACCAACTCTGGAGATCAATTATTAAATCACTGTAATGAACTTGGAATTAGCATTTCTGATTTAGTTCTAAAAAATGAACTCACCGTAAGAACTGAGGAGGAAATTGACCATGATTTAAAGAAAATTTGGAACGTAATGCTCGAATCTATTTATATTGGTTGTCATACAGATGGTTTTTTACCAGGAGGATTGAATGTAAGACGTAGAGCATCAGATGTATATCGTAAACTAAAAGACGATAAACATGCCTATACCAATAAAGAAGAATGGATTACCAGCATTCGCAAAACCAAAATGCATTATCGGGAAGTCTTTAAATGGGTTTCAACCTATGCTATTGCTGTAAATGAAGTAAACGCGGCACTTGGACGTGTAGTCACAGCACCCACCAATGGCTCTGCAGGGGTAATTCCAGCAGTACTTTTATTTTACATTGCCGTTGAAAATCACAAAGCAACTTTTGAAGAGATTAAAAAATTCCTTTTAACTGCAGGTGTGGTGGGTAGTATATTTAAAAGAAATGCAACTATATCTGCCGCTATGGGAGGTTGTCAAGCAGAAATTGGTGTTTCATCCGCAATGGCCGCTGCAGCTTTATGTGAAATGCGCGGTGGAACACCAGAACAATGCTTGAATGCTGCAGAAATCGCGATGGAGCATCATTTAGGCCTTACCTGTGATCCGATTAATGGATTGGTTCAAATTCCTTGTATTGAAAGAAATTCTATGGGCGCGATTAAAGCGATTAATGCTGCAGAATTAGCTCTGGATCAAGAACATGCGAAAGTTCCTCTAGACAGAGTTGTAGAAACCATGTGGGCAACTGCAAAAGATATGAATTCTAAATATAAAGAAACTTCAGAAGGTGGGCTGGCAGTAAGTGTGAAGATTGTGGATTGCTAAAAAGATTAGGATTATATGTCTTGCGAATTTCTTTATTATAGTACCCTTAAAACGCCCATCGGCGAACTACAAATCTATGCTACTGAAAATGGAATTCGGTATTTGAATTACAAGGATAGCCATAAAATTCGTTTTATAGAGAAGGCTTTGCAGAAAGAAACTTTAGAGACTATAAATTCAAAAAACAAACAAATAATTCTTGTTGAGAAACAACTCAAAGAATATTTTAATGGAATTCGCCAAAATTTTGATATTCCGTTGGATATGATAGGTACAGAATTTCAAAAAACTGTTTGGAATAGTCTTCTAAAAATCCCTTACGGAAAGACTATGAGCTATCTAGAACAATCAAAAAGTATAAATAACCCTAAAGCGGTTCGTGCTGTGGCTAATGCAAATGGGCGCAATCCCATTTCGATTATCATTCCATGCCATAGAGTTATTGGAACTAATGGAAAGCTAACAGGCTATGCTGGTGGGATACAACGTAAAAAATTCTTACTTAACCTAGAAAATCCAATGCCTCAATTCAATTTTTAATTGCTTTTGCAACAAATGTGTTTAATTGTATCTTTGCAAGATGCAAAAATCAGCCGCATTTTACACCTTAGGTTGTAAACTCAACTTTTCAGAAACCTCTACCATCGCAAGAAATCTAAGCGATGGTGGTTATCATACTGTAGATTTTAATCAAAAAGCAGATGTTTATGTGATTAATACCTGTTCTGTAACTCAAAATGCAGACAGAGAATGTAAACGCATTGTGAAAAAAGCCTTGAATGCCAATCCAGATGGTTTTGTGGTTATTGTAGGGTGTTATGCACAATTAAAGCCAGAAGAAATTGCAGAATTACCAGGGGTTGATTTAGTTTTAGGAGCAAAAGAAAAATTTAATATTGTTCATTTCTTAGATACTTTAAATAAATCTAATGAAACCCAAGTACATTCTTGTGAAATAGAAGAGGCAGATTTTTATGAAAGCGCCTACTCTATTGGCGACAGAACGAGAGCCTTTTTAAAAGTTCAAGATGGTTGTGATTATAAATGTACCTATTGTACTATTCCTCTAGCTCGTGGAATATCCAGATCTGATACGGTAGATAATATTTTGAAGAAAGCAGAAGAAATTAGTATGCAGGGCATTCAGGAAATTGTTTTGACTGGAGTGAATATTGGTGATTACGGAAAAGGGGAATTTGGAAATAAAAAGCACGAAAACACTTTTATGGAGCTTTGTGAACGATTGGATAAAGAAACCAATGTTCATAGAATCAGGATATCCTCTATAGAGCCTAATTTATTGAAGAATGAATTAATTGAATATACCGCTACGAGCCAACGTTTTGTACCTCATTTTCATATCCCATTACAATCTGGGAGTGATGTTATATTAAAGAAAATGAAACGCCGTTATTTAACGGAGCTTTATCAAGATCGGGTTTCAAAAATCAAAGAAGTTATGCCACATGCCTGTATTGGTGTTGATGTAATTGTAGGGTTCCCAGGGGAAACGGAAGAAGAATTCTTAAAAACATATAATTTCTTAAACAATTTAGATATAAGCTATTTACATGTTTTTACTTACTCTGAAAGAGATAATACAGAGGCAATTGATTTTGAAGGTGTTGTACCGATGAAAGAAAGGAAGAAAAGGAACAAAATGTTGCGTATTTTATCGGAGAAAAAAAGAATGGCTTTTTATCAGGCGCAATTGGGCACCACCCGCAAAGTCTTGTGGGAAGATGAAAACCGTGAAGGTAAAATGTTTGGTTATACAGATAATTATGTGCGGGTACAAGCACCTTATCAGGCAGAAATGGTTAATGAACTGATGGATGTGGAATTAGTTTTATTGAACCCAGAAGGCATTGTGGATGTTCAAATTTTGCAACCAGTTTGAACTTTATAAATATTAGAATGATTGAATCTTAAGTTTTAATATAACAAATATTATTATTAAATATTCAATCAATACAATTTCCTGTCTATATTTTTCATGTGGAAATGATTGATATTTCGTAACTTCCATTTCATTCATCATAAATAAAATGGAAATTCTAAATTTCTTATCATGCTTCAGATACTACACCATATGAAATATATTCTCTTTATATTATCCACTCTATCCTTTTTTACCTTCGGTCAAGCACAATCTATAGAGGATATTGCCTTAGTTGAATCTAAACTTAAACATCGGCATACTTTTAATTTTAAGGAACAATCCTTAAATTCTCTAACTACTAATAATTATGATGTTACAAGATATGATTTAACCTTTAATTTAACTGATACAGATGTTAGCTTCTCAGGATCCTCCACAGTTTATGCAAATTTAATTTCAGACGCCGAAAGTATTCAATTAGATGCTCAAGATAATTTGAATATAGAGCAGGTATTATTCTTTGGAAATAATACCAACTACACCCATCAAAATGATAAATTAAAAATCAATTTTAATAAAAACTATAAAGCTGGTGATTCTATAGTCATTGAAGTGCGATATAACGCAACCTATCTTAATGCTAAAGGCATCACTTCTGACAGACAAAGTAGTCACAATAATGCTGCTCTAATTACTACATTAAGTGAACCGCATGGTGCATCTTCTTGGTGGATTGGTGCTGATAATTTATCAGACAAAGCAGAGGTAGTCAATATTAAAGTAAAGCATGACCCCCAATATAAAGTAGGATCTAATGGAAAATTAATCGCTAGAACAGAACAAAATGATGGTACCTATCTCACTCATTGGCGTACCTCCTATCCTATCCCAGCCTATCTTGTAAGTTTAGGGATGTCTGATTATGTTGAATATAATAATAATGCGATGGTAAATGGTACAGAAGTTCCTATTATCAATTATATATACCCCATAAATAATACGCAAGAGGTACGATCACAATTAGATGAAGTACCTGGATATGTGGAATTCTTTTCAGAATTGATTGGAGACTATCCTTATAAAAATGAGAATTATGGTCATATCCAATGGAATTGGGGTGGCGGTATGGAGCATGCTACCATGTCATTTCAAGTTAATTTTGGAACTGGTCTCACAGCTCATGAATTAGCACATCAATGGTTTGGCGATAAAATCACCTGTGGTACATGGTCAGATATTTGGCTGAATGAGGGATTTGCCACTTATTTTGAAGGATTATTAAGAAGAAATAAATTTGGAGAAGATTTTTTTAATGATTGGAAAGAATATAAATTATATCATATAACCAATGTGGATACTGGATCAGTATATATACCCACCGATCAGCTTTCAGAAGCCAGAATATTCAATTCCAGATTGAGCTATAATAAAGGTGCCATGGTACTTCATATGCTTAGATATAAGTTAGGAGATGATAATTTCTATCAAGCTATCAAGAATTATTTACAAGATCCTGTTTTGGCTTATAATTTTGCAACTACCGATGATTTACAAAACCACTTAGAAAAACAAAGTGGCGAGGATTTAACGGAATTCTTCGCAGACTGGGTGTATGGAGAAGGATTTCCTACTTTTGATATCGAGTTAAACATGGGTAATGATAAAAAGTCTGGAACTCTCATTATACATCAAAACCCAAGTCATCATTCGGTTGATTTCTTTGAGACTCCCTTCGAGGTTCAATTGATAGGAACTAAAGGAGAATCAGAAATAAGAAGATTTGAATTAACTCATAATCACCAAAAGTTTGAAATATCAGACATCCCTTTTCCAGTTGAAGACTATAAATTTAATCCGAACTTTGATATCATCGCATGGGTTGATTCACAATCTTTAGGAACCAAAAATGTATTACAACGAAATGCTACATTTAAAATTTATCCAAATCCAGTAATAAATAATTTCTTTGTACTCAGTACAGCTTATATAGAAAATTTAGAAATTTATAATATGACTGGACAGCTAGTAAAAGAAGTAGATATTAATTCAAATGAATCAGAAGTATCACTTTCAGACCTTCCTAAAGGGGTATATATGATTCAGGCTAATACCAAAGATGGTATACGTAATGAAAAGATTATTAAAAAATAATACTTAATTTAAACTTCAGAAAATTTTGAGGCAAAGAATTTTCATAAATCAATAGTATGAAGGTATATTTTATAAGTGGTTTGGGTGCCAACGAAAAAGCATTTAAAAGATTGAAAATCAATAAGGATTTTGAGCCTATTTACTTGAATTGGAAGACACCTGAAACCTTAGAAACTTTTGATCATTATGTGCAGCGTATGGCAGAGGATATTAATGTAAATGAACCTTTTCATCTTGCGGGACTTTCATTTGGGGGTATTTTAGTTCAGGAAATGAATGATTTTTTAAATCCAGAAAAAACTATCCTAATTTCTACCATTAGAAATCGGGAGGAAATGCCAAGTTATATGAAGCTAACCTCTAAGGTACCATTGCATAAGGCGATACCAATGCAGTTTTTTACATCAGACAAAGTACTTTCCTATGCTTTTTTCCGAAAATTATATGATCCTCGCCTACCGAAATTAAATGAATTTTTTACTGAAAAAAATCCAGTTTATTTAAAATGGTCTATTGATCATATCATCAATTGGCTACCTAAAAATGTAGAGTTCAATCAACTATATCGCATGCATGGTGATAAGGATATTGTGTTCCCAGCTACAATGATTAAGGATGCAGATATTGTATCTGGAGGTACCCACATCATGGTACTTCAAAAATCAAAAGAAGTTTCTAAACTATTAAATTCTTATCTTATAGCCTAGCAATTCTTTTAAGCCCATGGATATGTAATTGACGATAAAATATGTCATTTGTACAAATTTTTAATATATTTATATAGCATAACATTCACAAAATATATTTTATAAAGCTAAATCTAGCTACATGCGAAAGGAAAAGCACCAACCTTGGATATTTATATTTGGAGGATTAGCCATCTTATTTTTAGCAGCCTATTATCTCTTAGATTTACCTTTTTTTAAAACATGGGCTGGGTATATTCCGGGTCTCAAAAAATTAAATATCAGTTTATTTCTAATCTCTCTGATATATTTTACTGGTAAGATTATATCAAAGATTATTCATAAACAAAACTACTTAGAAGGCGATAAATATAACCTTTTACGCATCGTTAGATTTCTATCACTTACGCTTAGTTTTATCGTTGTATTTTCTTTCTTATTTCAAAATCTATATGCTGCAGCAGTAAGTTTTGGTTTAATTTCCTTGGTATTAGGATTTGCACTACAAGCCCCTATCATTTCATTTATTGCATGGGTTTATTTAATCATCAGAAGGTCATATTTAGTAGGTGATCGAATTCAGATTAAGGATTTAAAAGGTGATGTAATAGAAATTAGCTATTTAGACACCACGATTATAGAATTTAGCGGAGAATATTTAGGAAATGATCATTCTAGTGGACGGGTAATTCGATTTCCAAATAGCCTAATCCTTAGAGAAGAGGTTATTAATTATTCTGGACCACAAAGCCCTTTTATTTGGAATGAAGTTGCCATCCAAATCGCTTACACAAGTGATATGGCTTTTGTGGAAAATTGTTTAATTCAAGCTTCTTTAGAAGATTTTATAGAGCGTTATCCACTATATGATGCAGAAACCAATTGGAAACCTGCAGTATATTTTCGCGTAACAACATATGCTTGGATGGAGGCCGTAATTACCTACCCTGTAATGCCAAAGGATACATCTATTCGTAGAAATAGCATCTTAAAAATTGCCTTACCAGAGCTCAATGCACATCCAGAAAAAGTAAAATTACCAGAAGGAACGCTTCGATAAATTTATCTTAAATTGAATGGTAAATTAAGAAAATGTTACTCAATTTGGCTGCATTTTGCCTTAATTTTAATTCACATTTCAAACCATGATTCAAGTAAAAAATTTAACGGTAGCATTAGGAGGTAAAACCATTATAGATAACTTATCCTTTTCATTAGACAAAGGAAAAAAAATGGCTATCATTGGAGGGTCAGGTACAGGAAAAACGACTCTTTTGAATACAATGGCAGGTTTTATCCCTAATTTTAAAGGTACTATTCTTATAGATAATATAGCATTAAATCCCACCAATATAGCAACGATTAGAAGTCAGATAGCCTGGTTGCCACAAGATACATCACTAAATGTGAAAACTGTAGAAGAACTTTTCTATGCACCTTTTAATTTACAGGCAAATAAAAAGCAGAAACCGAGTAAACAAGAAATTTTAGAAATATTTGATGCCTTTGAATTATCTGAGTCTTTGCTATTAAAAGATAGCCGTGATATATCTGGTGGACAAAAACAAAGAATTATTTTAGCCAGTTGTATCCTATTGCATAAACCTTTGTTGCTTATTGATGAACCAACTTCTGCCCTAGACAAAACTATTAAAGAAAAAGTTACCGATTATGTTTTAGGGATCAAAGAATTAACCATATTGGCGGTGACACACGATAAATATTGGATGGACCAATCAGACGATATTTTATCTTTATAATTAATTCCCTATACAAGCTTAAGTTATGAACAAAGCGATTGATATAAGTTATTTACAATTATTTATGGGGTATGCCTTTATGCTTATTCCATTTTTCTTCTTTTGGTATTATAAAACTGGGTTAGTAAAAGATACTTTAATTGCAATAATTCGGATGACAATTCAATTGTTATTAGTTGGGGTTTATCTAGATTATATTTTTGATTTAAACAGTATATACGTCAACTTATTGTGGGTGTTTATAATGACTATAATAGCTTCCTACACCATCGTTAGAAGAAGTAATTTGAAATTAAAAGTATTTTTTATTCCTATTTTCTTTTCAGGTTTAATTAGCATTGCCATCACAGATGCATACTTTCTTGGTTTTGTTTTAAAATTAGACAATGTATTTGATGCAAGATATTTTATTCCGATTACAGGAATGCTTTTAGGGAACACTATTAAAAATGTAATCATTTCATTAGATTCATATTACAAAAGATTAGACGAAGAACAAAATTTATATAGATGGTATCTCGCCAATGGAGCTACCAGAAAAGAAGCACTATTACCATTTATGCGGGATGCTTTGCGCACAGCATTCAATCCGCTGATTGCAACCACAGCAATTGTAGGATTAATATCGCTACCAGGAATGATGACAGGACAGATTTTAGGAGGAAGTGACCCTAATACCGCCGTAAAATACCAAATTATGCTATTAATTACCATTTTCACATCTGCCATGATGCATGTGGTTCTCACAATATATTTCTCTAACAACATGGCTTTTGATAATTTCAATAACTTAAAAAGAAGCATTTTTAGAAAATAGGTTTAACTATATATAGTTGTAATATTTTCAGTTTTTTCCTTCTATATCAATACCTTATAATATAATAATAAATGACCAGCTTGTGTAAGCATTTTAATTAAATTGCAAGTTTAACTTAACATTAGTGTGGCTAAATAAAACTTTAGAATGGTTCTTGCATCACTATAAATAGAACGATTAAAAATTAATTTAAATAAAAACAATTTTGATTATGAAACCATTATACACAGCAAAAGCTACTACGCAAGGCGGAAGATCTGGAAATGTAAAATCTGACGATGGAGTTATTGACATGCCATTATCAGTACCGTCTGATATGGGTGGCGAAGGTGGAAATAAAACTAATCCAGAGCAATTATTTGCTGCAGGATATTCTTCATGCTTTGGAAGTGCTCTAGATTTAATAATAAATAAAGAAAAAGTTGAAGTAGATAGTACAGCTATCACTGCAGAAGTATCTATAGGAAAAGGAGATGATAACGGTTTTAAATTAAGCGTAAAATTAATTGGTGATATTCAGGGAGTAAGTAAGGAAAAAGCTCAAGAATTGATGGAAAAAGCTCACCAAGTTTGTCCTTATTCTAATGCTACTCGTGGGAATATTGATGTAACCCTAGAAGTAAAGTAACAACCAACCAATCGATATTCTGAAAATAGAAAAGCACTGCAGAATTAAACTGCGGTGCTTTTTTATTATGATTAAATTCTTAAATTAGTCTCTATATTTTTTTGATTTAAACAAATCATCCCATCTCGATTTTAAAGCGTATCCTATCCGTATCATATGGGTATGTTGATCATAATTAATTAGGTTTTCACCATAACCATTGTAGTATTCTACCATAATGTATTGATTGGTTTTTTCTCCTACTCTCACAAAAACTCTACCTCTGAAAGCACCTTTACCTTCTTCCTCAAAGCTTCTATTTAACTTCACCTCTGCACTCAAAACCTTAGGAATAAAATCATAGTCTACTATAAGTTCTCCATATCCCATATATTGCATAATATCTGGATTATCACTTAAACTCATGACAGGCGTCCATACCTTTAATTCCGCTTGTAATTTTTCTGTAAAGGATTGTTTATAAGATGCGGAAATGCGATTCCAAGAACGTGAATAGATGCTATCCCTACCATTCGATTCATGCATGGCCTTTAATTCTAAAATAGAGGTTAAATGACCATCCTTTTTCCAAAACGGTTTTGCAATAGCAACCCCAGGATTAAAGTTTATTTCCTTGAAGGGACTAGAATTATCGTACACATCCCAAAAAGCTTTTTGCGTATATGACAAATAAACAAAAGAACCCCAAAGAATAGATTTTTTGGTGAGTAGCTGACTAAAGCTAATATTGTATTTTACATCCGCGGTTTTCTTGGTTATATTTTCATTCAAGGGAATCCCGGTTATAAAATAAGTATCCTCATATAAAGCAAAATTGGGTAAATCTTTGCTGTAGAATTCATCTTCGGTTATGGTTTGGCTAAATGCTAAGGTACTACATAGGAACAAAAATAAAATATGCTTCATTTAAAAAATTTATAATTACAGTTTAATGTTATTATTGAATATCATGGTATGAAAGAATAGTAATACAAATTTACAATTTTATACAAGTTTAAACTATGGAATATATAATTTTGAATCTATTTATATAATTTCATAAAATGCTTATTAGCTTGAAGATATATTCATAAAGATGCTTTGTGCCCTATAAATCTTTCTTTTTTATAAGTGTAAAAC
>JBPCUN010000040.1:0-16289 GCA_051011115.1 Weeksellaceae bacterium | reverse complement strand
TCATAAAACCACACGATTTTTTTTACAACGTGTGGTTTTTTTTGTTTTTCGGATATTAATCCCTCTTTTGTTGCCTCAGTAAATAATTCTGGTTGAATATGGTCTGAAATCGTATCCTTTCTATCTTTGTTTACATCTGTAACCAACATAGGACCTTCTCCTTTTATCAAGTAATCCCATTGAATATCAGGAAATTCCTTCTTAATTTTAATTAAAAAATCTATACTCGGATTATTTCTTCCTGATAAAATATGTGATATACCAGACCTCTGGACACCAATTTTATCAGCTAAATCAGTGGCGTTAATATTATAAACACTCAATATTTCATTAATTACTTTCTTATAATCGCTCATATTATTTTCATTAGCATCAATACCTAAAAATGCTTTATTAAGATTTAAAAATAGTTAAAGTAGTCTTATAGTATATAGTAAGATGATATACTATATATGGTTCATTACTAGTGTATTACATAAATTAATTTAATTAATTATAATCTATTATAATGATAGATGACATTTTGACAAATGTAAATAAAATTAATCACTTTTACAATTGTATAAGTGTTACACTTGTAAACAAACATATATTGATTAAATATCCTATCTTTGAATGGATGAAAAATATAAAACCATCTCATAGCCTTTTTAAGGAATCAAGTCTGAATAATCGATATATTCCACCCTCTTTGATTAATCAATTGATTAAAACAAAAGAATATGCTTTTCATACTTTGGGAACCTCTTTTGAAGGTAGACCTATTCATTTATTAAACTGTGGAAAAGGTATAAAGCAAATTCTCCTCTGGTCTCAAATGCATGGAAATGAATCCACCGCTACCCGAGCGATGCTAGATGTTTGGAATTTTTTACATTCGGACCATCCTCTCGCATCATATATAACATCTCAAGTATCTATTGATTATATCCCTCAATTAAATCCTGACGGAGCATATTTATATACCAGAAGAAATGCTATAGGAATCGATTTAAACAGAGATTTCATTGCAGAACAATCTACAGAGCTTCCTATTTTAAAGAATCAAGTTCAAGAGAAGGATTATCAATTTTTGTTTAATATGCATGATCAGCGGTCTATATTTCATCCCAAGAATCAACAATCCCCTGCTACCCTATCTTTTTTATCACCTTCTGTAGATGAATTAAGGGAAATCAATGACACGAGAAAAAGAGCCATGCAACTAATTATATCTATGGTTCACGGCATAATAGATGATTTACCAAATGGTATCGCTAAATTTACGGATGAATTTTATCCAAAAGCTACGGGAGATAATTTTCAGAAATTAGGATTTCCAACCATTTTAATTGAGTGTGGACACTACGCTAGAGACTATAATAGAGAAAAAACCAGAGAATATACCTTTAACGCAATTATATGTGCTTTAAAGGGCATTGCAGATGATTCTTGGAAAACTAATGAAATTGATGATTATTTTAATCTTTTAGAGAATGATAACAAGGCATTAGATATTATATTTAGAAATGTAAAAGTTAAAAATGATAAACATGAATCCATTGTGGACTTAGGTGCTTTATATAAAGAAGTTTTAGTAGGTAATAAAATCATGTGGCTAGCCCATATCTGTGAGATTGGTGACTTAAATGATCGTTTTGGTTATGAAGAGTTTGATGCTGAAGGTAAGATATTTAGTTCCGAATCTCATCCCTATCCTCAATTAGAAATGAAGGCTAATTTCAATCTAGGTGATTTAAGAATTAAAAATGGAAAAGTAATTACCGCGTAAAGTATTAAATTTGTATTTAAATTAAATTATGGCTCTTATCTTAAACCTAGAAACTTCCACTAAAAATTGTTCTGTTTCTATAGCTAGAGATGGCGAATTACTGGCACTATGTGAAGAAGCAACGGATGGCTATCAACATGCGGAGAAATTACATACGTTTGTAGCGTGGGCGTTAGAAGCTGCTGATGTTTCTTATGATGATTTGGATGCCGTTTGTGTAGGGAAAGGTCCTGGTAGCTATACGGGATTACGTATTGGTGTTTCTGCTGCAAAAGGGTTTTGCTATGCTTTAAATATCCCTTTGTTGTCCATTGATTCTATGACAATTCTAGCCAATTCTATTGATAGAGATGATAAGTTTGATTTAATTATACCAATGACAGATGCTAGACGGAAGGAAGTCTATACTGCTGTTTATGATCAGAAAAAACATATTATTGAGTCCACCTATGCAAAGATCTTAGATGATCAATCATTCCGTGAATATAAAGATCAATCTATCGTATTTATGGGTGATGGTGCAGCAAAAGCACAAGAAATATTGAATCTTCCCAATGCAACTTATAAAAAAGAAATTCTGCCGTCTGCACAATTTATGTGTAGTACGGCAGAAAATTTATTTCATCAAGAAAAGTTTGAAAATGTCGCGTATTTTGAGCCCTTTTATTTAAAGGAATTTGTCTCTGGTAAATAAGCTCATATTCATTATTTACTTCTTGGATCTATTTCATTAATCAATTCCACCATTTCATTAAATTTCTGATTGGCATAAGTGCTATCTATTTCCATAGCATATGGAAGGATAGAACGTTGTATGCTAAGATCTGTAGATAATTGTTGATGCTCTTCTTCCGATAAGGCATCAAATCCCTGTTGTCTTATTTTTTCTCTGGTATTTTTAAGCCTATTCTCTATTGGGGTATAATAAGATTTAAAAGCTTTCATCGCCTGTATCGTATCCTTTTTAACTTGTAAATAGAAATCAATCATTCCGGCAATAGCATATTGCTCCTGCCCCACGTTGCGTTGAATATCTGTATATACTGTTGACTTGTCATAAGGGTTCAAAGAATTATAATAAGCGGTTTCTTCTTGCAATCTCTCGTTTAAAAAAGTTTGAAGTTCATTGGCTCTTTCATCTTCGCCCAATGCTTGATAAATAGGAACTAAAGAAAATAATGAGATACCTTCAGGATACATCTTATATGGAATCTTCTCCTCTAATAGATCCACAATTTCCTTTGCTTTCTGATTTTTTCCTTCTTCTATCAATGCTCGTGCTGTACGCGTTACTGCATTTCTATAAGTTAATATATTATTGGTAGAAGTTGGGTCAAAATAGGCATTTGGATTGTTAAAATTAGACCATTCATAATTCTTAACCTGCTGATACATATCCTCTGCATCTACAAAACCTGTCTCACCAGCAACTTTAGATTTAATTGGAACTAACTTATAAGAAAATCCTTCATAAGCTAAATAATCATTTAAATAAAAAATATTGACATCATCATATAATCCTCCACTAGAGAAATAGATGCTTCTATCCCAATCGTAATTGGCTAATACATCAAGCATAAATAATTCATTTTTATAACCAATTTGTCGGTTTTTAAGCTCAATGACTAGATTAGGTTCAATCTGATCTGCATATTTTTTATCAACAATGTTGTTAGCCAAAACCTTTTCCTTATTTACTGGAACTATAATTTTATTGGTAGGTAAAATATTGTCTATACCTCCACTATAGATTTGTCTCAGTTCATTTATTAAAGCTTGCTTAGCAGGATTATTCTTATCTAGAATAAAATTCATTGCCTCTTTGGCCGTCATACCATTTTCTGAAAAAGACTTCAATGAAACTATCTGTTTATACAGATTAGGATTGTTCTCTGAGGCATATTCAAAAATCTGATTTAATAAATCTGGATCTAAAACTAAAATCCCTTCATTGACCCCTTGTTTATAATCATCTGGTGTCATTTGCGTAGCAATTGCATCTGCATTATAGGTTTTACGCTGCGCTTGAGCAATATTCCAAGGTGAACCCAATAAGGTGTAGTTTACAATTTTCACGTCATCTCTAAATTGCTTCGTTTCTTGAATAGCCCATAATGGATAAGTATCATTATCACCATATACAAACAAAATTGATTCTGGATCTAAATTCACTAAATAATTGTAAGCTAAATCATGGGCGGCTCTACGCTCACTTCTATCATGATCTTCCCAATTCTCAAAGCCCATCAATACAGGAGCTATCAATGTTAAAGATGCCACTATCATGGCTGTCTTAGCATTTATTTTATCCTTTAAATAGGAATAAATAGCTAAAACACTTAAACCAATCCAAGCTGCAAAAACATAAAAAGAAGTAACATAGGCATAATCACGTTCACGTGGTTCAAACGGTTTCATGTTGGTGTAAATTGCAATTCCAACTCCTGTTAATAGAAATAAAGAAATTAAAGCAAAAGTACGCCCAGGGTCCCTTTTTAATTGAAAGAAGAATCCAATTAAACCTAATATGAATGGAATAGCATAATAGACATTCCTAGCCTTATTATCTTTAAATTTTGTAGGTAATGCCTCTTGATTACCCCCAATAAGCCAATTATCTATAAAATTGATTCCTGTAATGGTATTACCTTTTGTAACTTCTAAATTACCTTCAAAATCATTTTGTCTTCCTATAAAGTTCCAACCGAGATAACGCAAATACATATATCCTATTTGGTAATCCAAGAAAAACTGAATGTTGTCCATTAAACTAGGCTTTTCATAATGCACAACTTTCTGTCCTGTTTGCGGATCAAAAGATTCATACTGAGCAGGTTCTCCCATTATAGCCTTGTAGTTATTAATTACACTAGGCATCGGATTATACATTCTGGCAAAAGGTCCAATATGTTCTTGACTATAAACATACTGTGTTCTTCTTCCTACTTCTTCATAAATCCCTTTACGTTCATTTTTCTTTAAAATTGGTCCGTTATCTTTAACCTTATAAGTACCGTCAGGATTTGTTTCTACCCCATTGCTGTCTAAATGTGCAGTATATAAAGGCCCTTGAAAAACTGGCCAATCACCATATTGTTCACGATTATAGTAATCTAAAAGTCCAATAGCATCATCTGGATCATTTAAATTCATGTGTGGATTAGCATTGGCTCTAATTGGAATCACCAACCAAGAGCTAAAACCTACAAGCATAAACAAGGTCGCTAGAATAAAGGTATTGAATGTAACATGTCCTTTTTTACGCGTATAATTTAATCCAAAAATAAATAAAGCTGCAAGTATTATAACAGTAACTAAAAAACCTGAATTGAATGGCATCCCAAGTTCGTTTACCATAAAAACCTCTAACTTCCCTATCATAGTCATAGACGCAGAGAAGACAACTTTAAAAATAAAAATAAAAATTGCAGCCGTCACTACATTGGCTATTGCAAAGGATTTCCATGTGAAATCATAATGCCTAAAGTAATAAATATAACACAAGGCTGGTACTACTAAAATGGCCATTAAGTGCACACCTGTAGCCAAACCTACCAATAAAGCAATCAACACAACCCAACGATTTTCTCTGTATTTGCCAGCATCATTCTCCCACTTACAAGCTAACCAAAGCATTAAAGCTGTAAACATAGAGGCCATCGCATATACTTCACCTTCTACAGCAGAAAACCAAAATGAATCTGAAAACATAAATGCTGCCGATCCTACAATTCCACTAAGTAATATTACCCATTGGTTGGTTCCAGTTACTTGTTCTTCTGTATCTTTGATTAAAATTCTTCTTGCGAAATGGGTAATCGTCCAAAATAAGAATAAAATAGTGAAGGCACTAAAGGTAGCAGACATTGCATTTATCAAGATACCATACAATGCACCATCTCCAAATGCTAAACCTGACCAAACGGCACCCACAAGTTGAAAAAATGCTGCTCCTGGGGCATGAGTAACTCCTAGTTTGGCAGAAGAAACAATGTATTCTCCTGTATCCCAAAAACTAAATTCTTTTTCGATTGTCAATAAATAAACCAAGGCAGCAATTGCAAACATAACCCACCCTAGAATATTATTTAATTTCTTAAAATTCATACCTTTTTATTTCATTGCGAAAATAGTAATTTTATTTTTCAATTCTCTCATTTACCAGCTTGGCAAAGTTTATGTATAAATATTATAAGATAAATATACACTTTTGAATCTAATAATATGGAATATCTATAATTATAGCTTATCCATTTTTCTTGATTTAAAGATTCAAAATAACTACATTACGATTTTTAAACTATAACGCATTAATATGAATCATACAATTAAAATTTACGATTACACCAACGCTCCTGATAAGGATAAACAAGAAGAAATCGTTAATTTTCTTTATAAACATTTAGGTAAATATGGAGATGAGAAGACCGCTATTCAAAAATGCATGAACTATGCATTCGATGAGAACGAAAATAAAGGTGGTTTTGTGATGACTATTGAAGATGATCAAGTTTTAGCCGCTGTTATCATAAACAAAACAGGTATGTCTGATTACATTCCAGAAAATATCCTTGTATACATAGCAGCACATGGTGATTATAGAGGACAAGGACTAGGTTCTAAACTTATAGAAGCTTGTATTGAAAGAGCTGAAGGTGATATTGCTCTGCACGTAGAAAAGGATAACCCAGCGAAAGGACTTTATGAAAAATTTGGATTTACGAATCCATACTTAGAAATGAGATTGAAAAAATAGAAATGGCAGAATTACTAATTCATACAGATAAGATAAAAGAAAACATTAAATCATTGAGTTCATTTTTTGCAGAACGCAATGTGTATTGGAGCCTAATTACCAAAGTTTTTTCTGGTGATAAGGAATTTCTTACCCATCTTTTGACAGATGAAGTGATAGAAGACATTCAATCTATCGGAGACTCCAGACTTACAAGTCTAAAGAACTTAAAAGAAGTAAATCCCGATATTCGTACCATTTACATCAAACCGCCAGCGGCAACTTACGCAGATGAGGTGGTGAAATATGCTGATATTTCGTTGAATAGTTCTATGGAGACTATTCTAGCATTGAATGAGGAAGCCATCAAGCAAGATAAAATTCATCATATTATCATTATGATAGATCTAGGTGAATTGCGAGAAGGAATCAATCGAACAGATATCATGGATTTCTATGAACAAGTATTTGAATTATCTAATATTTCTGTTCTAGGTATAGGTTCTAATTTGGGATGTATGTATGGCATTACCCCTACTTATGATAAACTCCTCCAACTAGCACTTTATAAAGAATTAATAGCAGAAAAATTTAATCGGAGCGTTTATATGATCTCAGGAGGATCTTCCATCACACTTCCTCTATTGCGCGATGGTGTAACGCCACCAGAAATTAATCACTTTAGAATCGGAGAAGCAGCTTTCTTTGGTACAGAGCCACTTAGTGGTAAGCAATTCCTGAATTTAAATACAGATACATTTGAGTTTTGCGCCCATATTATAGAGCTAGAAAAGAAGAAAATGATTCCTGAAGGTGAAATAAGTGATGCCAGTATTGGGAATATAGCAGATTTAGATGAAATAAACCGAAATGAGACCACTTACAAAGCGATTTTAGATTTTGGTTTGTTAGATGTAAATCATGAAGATTTAGTTTTAAAAGATGAATCAGACGATATTAAATTCGTGGGAATGACTTCTGATATGACCGTTTTAGATATTGGTGATAATTTAAATGCAGATGGCACGTCCAGATATCAAGTGGGTGACGTGATCCATTTCACTCCAAATTATATGGCTGTAGCAAGACTTTTAAATTCAAAATTTATAGATAGAAAGTTTACTTCATAATTTTAAAAAATTAATTTTATAGCATAAAAAATCCGAAAAGTAAATTTTCGGATTTTTTTATTTATATAATAATCAGTTGTTTCAATCAACCTCTATCAAATTCATTTTGAGTCACATATCGCTCGGCATCTAAAGCTGCCATACAACCAGTACCAGCAGCAGTTATGGCTTGTCTATATACATTATCTTGTACATCACCTGCAGCAAAAACTCCAGGAATTTCAGTCTCAGTTGTTTTTGGTTTTGTAATTAAATATCCAGATTCATCCATTTTTAACTTTCCTGCAAAAATGTCTGTATTTGGTTTATGACCAATAGCAATAAATACCCCATCTACATCTAAAATAGATTTTTCATTGGTTTGGTTGTTTATAACATGTGCTTTTTCAACCACATTATTTCCACTTAAACCTTCTAATTCATGGTTGAATAGAATTTCTATGTTCTTAGTTTCCCTAACTCTATTTTCCATGATTTGAGAAGCTCTAAATTCATCTCTACGCACCAATAAATATACCTTGTTACAAATTTTGGCTAAATAAGTTGCCTCTTCTGCAGCCGTATCTCCTCCTCCAACTACAGCAACATCTTTACCTCTATAAAAGAATCCATCACACGTAGCACATGCAGACACACCACTACCTGCATATTTCTTTTCGTCTTCTAGTCCTAAATATTTGGCAGAAGCCCCAGTACAAATGATTACAGAATATGTTTTAAAAACCTCTCCATTACTTGTCTTCACTGTATGCACACCACCTATCTCCTTAGAAAAATCAACCTCTGTCACCATATCAAATAAAACTGTGGTTCCAAAACGCTCTGCTTGCTTTTGAAGATCAGTCATCATGTCTGGCCCCGTAATCCCCTCTGGATATCCTGGAAAATTCTCTACATCTGTAGTTGTAGTTAATTGACCTCCAGGTTCCATCCCAGTTATAATGATGGGGTTCATTTCTGCTCTAGCAGCATATATGGCTGCAGTATACCCTGCAGGTCCAGAGCCAATTATGATGGTTTCGTGAATATTTTCTGACATATCTAAATCTTAATTTTTGCAAATTTAAGGTTTTTGATTTTAAAATTTAAGAATTCTAAATAATCATTTACAATGATAATATAAGAATGAAAAATCTATTCAAATTAAATCGTTAGAATTTTACATAATTTTATTAATTTTTAATTATAACATAATTTAAAATCAATTATTATTCCTGCATAAGGTCAATTATTACTAAATAAATATTTTGCTAATGTCATAAATTATCCTATTTTCGCCTTATTGTAATCTTTAGGGGTGCCGTAAGTAATGGCTGAGAAATACCCTTAGAACCTGAACAGGATAATACCTGCGCTAGGGAAAAGAAAGTATTTTTTTAGAATAATTGTTTCATTATTCTAAAACTTAGAGTTTCTACCTCTATTTTATTTCTTCCTCTAAATTTTACAGTAAAAATGATAGCCTATGGTTACTGTAAATATCAATTTTAAAAAAGAAAAATTCCCTCAAGGGACTAGCCTTTATCAAATGATTGAAATAATGAATATACCCACAAGCGGTATTGCAGTTGCTATCAATCGACAAGTGATAAATCGCTCTCTATGGCGAGGAACATTCTTACAAGAAAATGATTCAGTAATCATCATTAAAGCTACCCAAGGAGGTTAAATTATTGAATCAATATCAGTTATGAGTAATCTAAAGAATTCTACAGAACAAAAAATCAGCAGAGAGCCCTTTCCAAATTCAGAGAAAGTGTACGTGCCAGGTAATATTTACAAGGACATTCGTGTTCCTATGCGTAAAATTAAATTATCCGATACCATAGATAAATTTAAAGGTACTAAAACACCAAATGATCCAATCTTGGTCTATGATACCAGTGGCCCTTACACGGATCCTAAAATAACCATTGATGTGAAAAAAGGACTTAAACCTATACGTCAACCATGGATTATAAACAGAGGTGATGTAGAAGTTCTAGAAGGATTAACCTCAAATTATGGTAGAGAAAGAGAAAATAATGAGAAATTAGATCATTTAAGATTTTCGAGGATACGCAAACCATTAAGAGCTAAGCTAGGCAAAAATGTAACACAGATGCATTACGCTAAGCAAGGGATCATAACGCCAGAAATGGAATATATTGCTATTCGCGAAAATCAAAAAATTCAAGAACTTACCGCTCAGCATCCGGGAGAAAGTTTTGGAGCCAGTATTCCTAAAGAAATAACGCCTGAATTTGTTCGCGATGAAGTAGCTCGCGGTAGAGCGGTTATTCCATGTAACATCAATCATCCAGAGACGGAACCCATGATTATTGGGCGTAATTTTTTGGTAAAAATTAATGCAAATATTGGTAATTCTGCAGTAACTTCATCTATTGAGGAAGAAGTAGAGAAATCGGTGTGGGCGTGCCGTTGGGGGGCCGATACAATCATGGATTTATCTACTGGGAAGAATATCCATGAAACCAGAGAATGGATACTTAGAAATTCTCCTGTACCGATTGGAACTGTTCCTATTTATCAAGCTTTAGAGAAAGTCAATGGCAAAGCAGAGGATTTAACTTGGGAAATCTTTCGTGATACATTAATTGAACAAGCAGAACAAGGTGTAGATTATTTCACGATACATGCAGGTGTACGTTTGCAATATATTCCTCACACAGCAAAACGAGTGACGGGAATTGTATCTCGTGGCGGTTCCATCATGGCTAAATGGTGTCTTGCTCATCATAAAGAAAGTTTCTTATATACCCATTTTGAAGAGATTTGTGAGATTATGAAAGCCTATGATGTTTCTTTCTCTTTAGGAGATGGTTTGCGTCCAGGGAGTATTGCAGATGCCAATGATTATGCTCAATTTGCAGAGTTAGAAACCTTAGGAGAGTTGACCAAAATAGCTTGGAAACATGATGTACAATGCATTATAGAAGGCCCTGGCCATATTCCGATGCATATGATTAAAGAAAATATGGACAAACAATTACAGATATGTGGTGAAGCGCCATTTTACACTTTAGGACCCTTAACCACAGATATTGCACCGGGTTATGATCACATTACTAGTGGAATTGGAGCAGCTATGATTGGATGGTTTGGTTGTGCTATGCTATGTTATGTGACGCCAAAAGAGCATTTAGGATTACCTAATAAGGAAGATGTAAAAACAGGCGTAATTACTTATAAAATTGCAGCCCACGCTGCAGATCTTGCCAAAGGTCATCCAGGAGCCCAGCATAGAGATAATGCGATGAGTAAAGCACGTTTTGAATTCCGTTGGGAAGACCAATTTAATTTGGCATTGGATCCTGATACTGCACGGGAATTTCACGATGAAACTTTGCCCTCGGAGAATGCTAAAGTAGCTCATTTTTGTTCTATGTGTGGACCTAATTTTTGCTCTATGAAGATTTCACAAGATGTGCGTAATTACGCAGAAGAACATGGTTTAGATACAGTAGAAGCCTTGGAAAAAGGCATGGAACAAAAGTCTAAAGAGTTTACAGAATTAGGAAGTCAGTTGTATTTATAAAACGGCTTGCGTTATATGTTAATCGTTATAACAGCAGAGAATTTAGTTGAAAATGAAGTCCAAATTTTAAAAACATTTGCAAGTTACCCGATCACTATTCATGTGAGAAAACCGAAATGGTCACAAGAAGAGTTGAATAAGTGGTTATTACAGTTCACAAATTTAGAAACTTCAAAAATGATGTTACATCAACACCATGAACTTTCTACCTCATTTAAAATTAAAGGCCTGCATTATACTGAACAACATAAAGTACAGCCTAATTTAAAAACTGAATTAGAACAACAGAAAAAATTTGGACTAACACTTTCTGCCACTTTTCACGTTTTGAAAGAGGCAGAAAACCAAATCTTATTTGATTATGGTGTATTAAGCCCTGTTTTTGACTCCATATCCAAAAAAAATTATGAGGGTAAATTGTTTCGAATTCAAAAAAATCAGAAACCAATTATTGCTTTAGGTGGGATTAAAGATGATAATATTGCCCAAACAAAATCTCTAGGATATGATGGTATTGCGGTATTAGGAAATATTTGGAAATCAAACAATCCCATAAAAGCGTTTGATGATTTGTTTAAGGTCTATCAAATACATTATTGAAAATCACTCATTTTAAACTATGAAAGTACCTCACGTATATTATATAAGCCAAGGTGAAACACCTGCCGATCATTTAGCCAATGTGAAAAAAATGGTAGATGCTCAAGTGGATTGGGTGCAATTACGCATCAAGGATGAAGATGAAGACACTATAATAAATATAGCCAAACAAGTACAAATCTATTGCAAATTAAAAGGGGTAAAATTTATTGTAAATGATTCTACAGCCATTGCGAAAATGTGTGATACAGACGGTGTACATTTAGGGAAAAAAGATGAAAAACCTGGTGAAGCCAGAAGAATTTTGGGTCAAAACAAGATCATAGGTGGCACTGCGAACACTTTAGAGGATTGCTTGAATCTCATAGCGCAAGGCGTAGATTATATAGGACTTGGCCCATTTAGATTTACTTTGACTAAAAAGAACTTAAGTCCCATTTTAGGAATAGAAGGTTATAAAAAAATTATGTCTGAATTAAATAAATTAGAGCATATAACGCCTATCATAGCCATTGGTGGAATTACTTTAGAAGATATTCCTGAATTAAAAAAAGTTGGCGTATCAGGTGTTGCTTTGTCTACTGAATTACATAGGTCCAATAACATAACTGATGCTATTATACAGATGAAAACAACCTTTAAAAACTCCAATTCATGAGCGATTCACTCACTATAGCAGATAAAACATTTCAATCTAGATTATTCACAGGTACGGGTAAATTCGCCTCTGCTGACATCATGAAAAAGGCTATTGTAGCCAGTGAAAGTGAATTGGTTACTGTAGCCTTAAAACGGGTAGATATTGGAAAAGAAGAAGATTCAATTTTAAAAGGTTTACAATACAATCATCTGAATTTATTACCGAATACTTCTGGGGTAAGAGATGCTAAAGAAGCAATATTTGCTGCAGAAATGGCGAGAGAAGCTTTAGGAACGAACTGGGTAAAAGTAGAAATTCATCCAGATCCCAAGTATTTATTACCAGATGCCGTAGAAACTTTAAAAGCTTGTGAAGAATTGGTGAAAAAAGGCTTTGTAGTAATGCCATACATTCATGCAGATCCAGTTTTATGCAAAAGATTAGAGGAGATTGGTGCACAATGCGTTATGCCTCTTGGAGCACCCATTGGAACCAATAAAGGTCTAAAAACTATTGATTTTCTTGAGATTATTATTGAGCAAAGTAATGTTCCTGTAATTGTAGATGCTGGGATTGGTGCGCCCTCTCACGCTGCGCATGCTATGGAAATTGGGGCTGATGCCGTGCTCGTCAACACTGCTATTGCCATTGCTGGCAACCCTATTGCTATGGCTAAAGCATTTAAAATGGCTGTGATCGCAGGGAGAACAGCCTACCAAGCAAAGTTAGGAAAAGTGAGTCAAAAAGCAGAGGCTAGTAGCCCATTAACCCAATTTTTATATGACTAATCAATGGCGATAAATAGTTTTAAAGAAATATTTGATACTTATAATTGGGATGAGGTTTATCAAAGTATTTACGCAAAAACATCCCGCGATGTTGAAATTGCATTAGGTAAAAATAAAAGAGATTTAGAGGATTTTAAAGCCTTGATCTCACCAGCAGGAGCAGCCTACATTGAACCTATGGCGCAAGAAAGTCACCAGCGCACACGCAAACGATTTGGGCATACCATGCAAATGTATGCCCCTATGTATTTAAGTAATGAATGTCAAAATATTTGTACCTATTGTGGATTTAGTTTAACCAATAATATTCCTCGCAAAACATTGAGTGATGCAGAAATCATTCGAGAAGCAGAATTTTTATCCAATAAAGGATATCAACATATTTTATTAGTTACAGGAGAAGCAAACAAAATTGTTGGAGTAGATTATCTAGCGCATGCTATTCAACTGCTTCGTCCATACTTTACCAATATTTCTATTGAAGTGCAACCATTATCAGAAGAGGAATATAGGAAATTAAAACAAGCAGGATTATACGCTACTTTAGTGTATCAAGAAACATATCACCGAACCACTTACAAAACACATCACCCTAAAGGAAGAAAATCTAATTTTGACTTTCGTTTAAACACTCCTGATAGGATTGGAAGAGCGGGGTTGCACAAGATAGGTATAGGTGCGTTGCTTGGCTTAGATGATTGGCGTACTGATAGCTTTTATACCGCCCTACATTTGAAATATCTTCAAAAGAAATATTGGAAGACGAAATATGCGATTTCCTTCCCTAGGCTGCGACCTTTTAGTGGCGGTTTGGAACCTAAGCTAGCTATGACAGATGCTGATTTAGTACAATTAATCGCTGCCTATCGCCTATTGGATGAGGATATTGAATTATCTATTTCTACCAGAGAAAGTGCGAAATTCAGAGATCATATTATTCAATTAGGAGTTACATCGATGAGTGCAGAATCTAAGACAAATCCTGGTGGTTATAGTTTAGAAAATGAATCTTTAGAACAATTTGAAATTTCTGATATCCGTACCACTGAAGAAATTACAAAACTTTTAAAAAATCAAAATATTGAACCCGTTTGGAAAGATTGGGAAAAAGCATGGTAACAAAGTTAACAATAGAAGAAAAAACACGCTATAGCAGGCAAATTTTATTAGAAGAATTAGGTGAAGAAGGACAATTAAAACTTAAAAATGCCAAGGTTTTAGTGATTGGTGCTGGCGGTTTAGGCTGTCCCATTTTATTATATTTATCAGGTGCAGGTGTTGGAACGATAGGAATTATAGATCCAGATAAGGTCTCGATAAGTAATTTACATCGTCAAATTCTTTTTACGCCTCAGGATATAGGTAAACCAAAAGCGACCACTGCTAAAGAGAAATTATCTTCCCTAAATCCTTTGGTAAAAGTTAATGTTTATGTAGAGGAACTGAATCAAAATAATGCCTTGGATTTATTTAATCAATATGATTTAATTATTGAAGGAAGTGATGATTTTACCACAAAATATTTAGCGAATGATGCGGCAGTATTAACGAATAAACCCCTTGTAATGGCTTCTATATTTAAATTTGAAGGACAACTTTCGGTGTATAATTATAAAGGAAATGCTACTTATAGGTGTATGTTTCCCGAGCCGAGTTCTAGGGAAGCTATGCCGACATGCAGTGAAATTGGTGTCTTGGGCATTCTGCCAGGCGTCCTAGGAACACTCATGGCCAATGAAGCAATCAAAGTAATTACGGGAATTGGAGAAGTACTAGCGGGAAAATTTCTACAAATTGATTTATTGACTTTAGAAACCTTCATTTTTGAATTTAATAAAGATGAAAACATTCATATTTCCACATTAAAGCCTGTTTATATAAATTGTAATTATGAGACTGATTCAAGTGAAATAAACTATAAAACTTATCTCCTTGAAGCCGATAAATATAACTTATTAGATGTTCGAAATATTGAAGAACATGAAATTAAAAATCTTGGTGGCTTAAACATTCCTTATTCACAATTACAATATAATTGGGCTCATTTGCCTACAGATAAACCCATCATCGTTTATTGCAACCGAGGAATTACCAGCCTAAAAGCCATTAAATTATTGCAAAAGAAGCTTCCTGAATTAACTTTTTATAATTTAAAAGATGGTATTAAAAGTGTGATACATCAATTAATCTAATAACTTTTAATCATATATCTTTTTAAAACCAAAATCTATTTACTTACCTTTGTGCTATTGGAAAAAATTAAATTCATATCAATTTTATTATTTTCGGTGTTGGTTGCTACCTCGTCGCTAATGAATTCTTATGCGCTAACTTTTGAGGCGCAAAACAACGTTATGGCGTGTTGTATGGATGATATGGACATGATTTCTATGTTAGAAACAACTGTTTCTGAGCATTGCACTATGGAAGATGTATTCCAAGATTTAACCAACGTTGAAGATTGTAATTCGAATAAAGATTGTAATGATTGTACAGATGATTGTGGTAATTCATCTTGTCATTCTATTGTGCCGAGCATAGTAAGTTTGGATATTCCGCGATTTCAAAAAGGATATTTTATAACCATCTTTCCCACACAAAACACTTCAAATTTTCAAAAGCAAGAAGATTTATTTATTGATGTCTTCGCTCATTCTATCTGGCATCCGCCCAAAGTTTAATTATATTAAATCGGTCTACTCCTATGAAAATATAGGAGCCATTTTTTATTTATTAAACTTAAAATTTTATAATGAAAACTATCTTTTCTATACTCCTATGCTTGAGTTTTTTAACCATCCAAGCACAGGAACACAATACGCTTAATCATATAAAACATGATACTATTTTCGTCAGAGGAAATTGTGAAATGTGCAAATCGAATATTGAAAATGCTGTAAATAGTATCGTTACAGCTAAAGGAACTTGGGATGTGAACTCCAAAGTATTAACTTTCTCTTATGACCCGAAAGAAACTTCTGATAAGAAGATATTGCAAAGTGTAGCTGAAGCAGGATACGATAATGAACGCTATACGGCAGATGAAGAGGATTATAAGAAATTAGATGCATGTTGTCAATACGATAG
>JBPCUN010000039.1:0-5158 GCA_051011115.1 Weeksellaceae bacterium | reverse complement strand
GTTGATGTTACGGATCAAGTTCACACATTTACCTTTACACCAAAAGATAATTGTTATACAGAATTTAGTTTTACAGTAACTATTAAAGAAAGTGTTGCAACTGAATTTGATTATGAAAATGATGAAGTTTGTGATGCATCGGAAGTTCCAACAGTTGAATCATTAGATACAAAAGATAAGAACGGCGTTGAGGGGATATGGTCGGTTGATGTTACGGATCAGGTTAACACTTATACATTTACACCAACAGATAATTGTTATACCGAATTTAGCTTTACAGTTACTGTCACAGAAAGTGTCGCCACTGAGTTTGAATATGAGGATTATGAAGTTTGTGATGCATCGGAAGTTCCAGCTCTTGAATCCTTAGATACAAAAGATAAAAACGGCGTTGAAGGTACATGGGCAGTTGATGTTACAGATCAAGTTTATACCTTCACTTTTAAACCAATAGACAATTGTTTTACAGAATTTAGCTTTACAGTTACTGTGACAGGTGAAGTACAAGCAACTTTCGATCAAACAATTTATAATTATTGTTCAGAAGAAGCATTTAAGCTTCCAACTCCGAATAATGGGGTGACTGGAAAATGGGATAGATTATTTAATGGTGCAGGAAAATATGTATTCACACCAGATTCCACTTGTGGTATAACTACCTCTATTTCTGTTGTAGAGGACGATAGTATAACCCCTATATTTGATATTCTAGATACTTATTGTTATAGTAATACCATTATTAGTTTACCAAGCATTTCTAACAATGGAATTGTGGGATTATGGTCTAATGGGTTGCTGGATACGAAAATTTTGGGGACAAGAGAATTAATTTTTACACCAAGTCCAAATCAGTGTGCAGAATCCATAAAAATGAGTTTTACTGTCGAAAATTGTGATAAAACTTCAGAACTCACCATCCCGACCTTCATATCACCTAATGGTGATGGTTATAACGATGTTTGGAGAGTAGAAGGAATTGAGTATTATCCGAATGCAGAACTTTATATATACAACCGTTATAATAAACTGATTTTTGAAGGTAAGGGTTCAGAAAATTGTGTTTGGGATGGAACCTACTTAGGAAGACCTTTACCATCCACGGATTATTGGTATGTATTAAAATTAAACGATAAACTAGTGAAAACGGGGCATATTACCGTGAAAAATAGATAATAATTTTCATTTGGTTGCTTTTGCTTACTTTTGGGTAAATTTATCGGGATATGGCAGTTTTGACACCAATTTACTTTGCAGATATTTCGCCACTCAATCAATATATAAGGCAAAATGCAGGGAATAAATATTTTTTTATAGTAGATGATAACACGCATGATTTCTGTCTTCCATATTTATTATCAGAGTTAGAATTTATACAAGATATTGAGATTATAGAAATCCCTTCGGGTGAAGCAGCTAAGGAAATTGAGGTAGCAAATCAAGTATGGCAAAGTCTTTTAGAACTAGGGGCAGATCGCAATAGTATTGTAATTAATTGTGGAGGAGGAGTTGTCACAGATTTTGGTGGCTTTGTTGCTTCAACATTTAAAAGAGGAATTAGGTTTATCAATGTTCCGACCTCATTATTAGCGATGGTGGATGCCTCAGTAGGTGGTAAAACAGGAATCAATTTAAATCATTCCAAAAATCAAATTGGAACTTTTGCACAGCCAGAAATGGTGATAATATTTCCAGAATTTTTAGAAACATTACCAGAAAATCAATTGCGTTCTGGATTCGCAGAAATGTTGAAACATGGTTTGATTCAATCTCCGAAACATTGGACTAATTTGACCCAAATACAATCATTAACGCCAGAAAATGTAGAACCCTATATATTGGATTCTATTCAGATTAAAAAAGATGTGGTGGTATTGGATCCAACTGAAAAAGGTTTGCGAAAAATATTGAATGCTGGACATACTTTAGGGCATGCTTTAGAGAGTTGGTATTTGGATAATCATTTGGAAATTACGCATGGAGAAGCAGTTGCATTAGGTCTTGTGTTAGAGTCATACATTGCTAAGGAATTAGATGTGTTAGCCAATACAGCTTTTGAAAATATTCTGAAAGGTATACAAAAATTCTATCATAAATTAGATTTACCAGAAAGGGAACAGATTTTGAAATATCTACAACAAGATAAAAAAAATCAAGACGGCGTGATACAATTCATTTTATTGAATGATATAGGTCAATGTACTTATCAAACTTATGCAGTTCCAGAAATGTTGATAGACGCTGCCTTTGATTTTTATAATAATCATTATGAATGAATTTGAGAATATATAATATTATAATACTAGTTGTATTGATGACCTTTACGTCATGTCATGGTCAATCAAAATCAAAGACTAATTCAAAACAGAAAACAACGATGAGTAAAGAACTAAACTTTAGTTTCAATAAATCAGAAGAAGAGTGGAAAGAGATTCTATCTGATGAGGAATATTATGTTTTACGCCAAAAAGGTACTGAGCGTCCCGGAACAGGTAAGTATAATTTACATTTTGAGGATGGTATCTACTCATGTAATGCTTGTGGTGAGCCTTTATTTGAATCAGATACTAAATTTGACGCCCACTGTGGTTGGCCAAGTTTTGATAAGGCAATTCCAGGAAAAGTGGTAGAAAAATTAGACAAATCTCATGGAATGGTGAGAATGGAAATTTTATGTGCGAATTGTGGTTCTCACTTAGGACATGTATTCAATGATGGACCAACAGAAACAGGTTTACGATATTGTGTGAACTCTGTATCGCTAGATTTTGATAAAGATTCAGCCGATTTGAAAGAATCTAAAGATCAATAAAAAAGATATAATTTAATTAAACTTAATAGGCTTGTTTTATATAAATCAAGCCTTTTTTATTTTCTTGAAAAAGATTACCTAGTCTTATTCTATGCACATCTTCATAGCAGTAGGATTTATATTCAATTTGTTGTAAGCTTTTTGTACATATACCGTTCTTCTATCCCAGCTGAACTTCTCTATAGTTCATAAATTGACTTGACGGATCTTGGGGAGTGATACGCTGTATGATATTAAACCAAGAATAAGAAACTGTTTAAATTTAAGTCACAAGCTTCATTTTGTATAAATTAAGATAAGATAACCTTGACGTTTCTTTTGGTTGAATTACCCAGAAATTATATCGAAAATGAGTTTTCAATTCAATTTGTATTAGAATTAAAAACTCACTCCATCAACTCATTTGAAAATAAGATATAACATCATTAAAAGGAAATTATTTTCCAATGGTAAGTACCATTTTCATCAATACATACTTTTACATTTTTATCCTTGTGATCATAGCCTAGAGCGCCTTCAATACTTTCATTACATTCAAATAATTCTCCTTTAGCGTTTCTTACAGAACTACGCATTAGTCCATTCACATCAAGTGGTGTTTTCGGATTGTCCGTGTTAATACCTACACCAGGTGTTACCATAGCCGTAGCTACCCAATCAGATGCATTATAGGTATAATTATAGATTAATTTGGGAGCTAGTTCTGGATCATATTCATAGGCATAAGCGCTTCGATTGGCATTATTTTCATTGAGTGTAATGCCATAAGGTTGGATTGAAAACGTCACTGAATTTCCTTCTTCCCAATCCCGTCTGTTGATGATCGTTTGTACTAATTTTTTAAGGTTCGGTGTCGTCGTGTCATCATTAGTCACATCTTTTATCCAACTTGGAATCCGCCATATAAGTTCTTCCGTAGCTTTAGTTCGGTCGCGTAATTCAGCATTAGTTTCTGTAAAAGGTTGACTATTTGAGGTGTTTTCTATTTGGATTAAACCTTCTGCAATGTTATTATTGCTTTGACTTGGAGTGAATTGAATATAAGCTTCATTGATCACTGCATTATGTGGAATTCGAACATCTTCAAAACGTAATCCCATGCTTTCCTTTCCACCTAAAATACTATAACCTAAACCGATTTGTGAATTGTTCAGGATGATGGATCCATTTTCTCTTTCGTTTATATCATTGTTGCCATAAATCATATATTTGGTATCATCAGCAGAAAAATCGCCTACATATATGTTTTTTTCTATTGTAATGCTTTCACCATCATTTCTTTCTATTATAGATATTAATTTATAATTTCCAGAACTTGGTAAGGTTGCATTAAATGATTTAGTTACCTCTGGGGTGCTTCCTAAATATGACTCAACACCCGTGCTTTGATTGATTGCTTTAAAAGTAACTTGTTTCACGATATCTGTACTAGATGCAAAATCTAGTTGAATTTTAATATCATTAGAACGGAATATGTTAGGCATAAAAGTGGAATAATCGGCCTTTAGGGCTTGGTAGATATAGACTACTTCCGTTTTATCAGGATCATCCATTTGCCAAACTTGTAAATTGGTTGGTAGATTAAATATATTATTGTTTGGATTTTCTGCTACTTCCTTAGCGTTATCTACTTTTATCGTTCTTAATTCTATTTTATCTTCATCAACAAAAATTAGTTTAAATTGATTAAATTTCCCAGAAGCTTGCGTCCATGCTTTGTCATCATTATTATCTCGTAATGGAGCGCCCCAGCAACCTTCTCCTGTATAAACCGTTCCTTTTATATTATCTCTCACAAATCCGTCATTGTCTGTATATCCAGAGCTTGGCTTTATAGGATACGTAGTTTTTACTGTATGGCTATCACACTCCACGACTAAACTTACATTTTGATTATAAAATACGTTAGCCCAAGCGTTATATACAAAGATGTTTTCAAATTTTCTACTTGTATGAGGGCGCATAGGAAAGTGATATTGAGCGGCTCGCCATGTGGCATGTTGATTTTCTTTCAAATCTTTCTCCAACCAATTTTTTTGAGTTCCACCCACAGATATTAAGGTGTTCAAGGTATAAAATCTATACAAGTCATCTCCAAAAGTTAGGGCAAAATAAGAGTCTTTATTTGGTGTGTCAAATAGTTCATAGATAACACTGGCATTCTCATGATTACCTCTTGCTGCAACAATAGGGAACATACGACCATCTGGAGCAATGGTTAATTGCCAGTCATCCATCCATTCTTGCCATTCTTTATCGGTATCTCTATTGGTCATATCTCCACCAAACAGCACAGCATGGGGTTTTAGTTTAGATACTAATAAATTAGCTTTTTGTCTAGGTTCTCTA
>JBPCUN010000038.1:0-29683 GCA_051011115.1 Weeksellaceae bacterium | reverse complement strand
CTTCTTCACCTCCTGTAATTCCAAGTTCAATTTCTAAAGTCATGTCCATTTTAGACATTCTTTTTAAGTACTCAACAGATATATCAATATTCTCTTCGATTGGCTCTTCGGATAAATCTAACATATGAGAGCTAAACAATGGCTTTCCTGTTTCTTTAAAATGCTTTTCACTTGCATCTAATAAACCGTCGATCCAAGGAAGTAATTTCTTAGCAGCGTGATCTGTGTGTAAAATAACTGTCGCACCATATGCCTCTGCCAATTCTTGAACGTGTTTAGCACCAGCGATAGCTCCTTTGATAGATGCTAATTGATTTTCATTAGATAGTCCTTTACCAGCATTAAACTGGGCACCACCATTAGAAAATTGGATAATGACAGGAGCATTAAGCTCTGCTGCAGTTTCCATCACCGCATTCATTGTATTTGATCCCACAACATTTACAGCTGGTAATGCAAAACCTTCTGCTTTTGCATAATCAAATATCTCTTTAACTAAATTCCCGGTAGCAACTCCGGCAGGAAATTTTCTACTCATAATAATTGTTTTATTGAATATCTATACTGTTTAAACAAATATAAGGATTCGTAAAGATAAAACCTCGAAATTACCTCAATAGATTATCATCTTTTTTAAGTGAATAAACAATTTTCATTCAAGTAAAAATAGCATATCATAAAAATTGTAATCGGAATATAGAATTATTGATATTTTTTCATTACTTTCATTACCTCTATCATCTCTCAGATTATGAAACACGTTAAAAATAAGAATATATCTTTACTAGAAGCTCTCATTCCCATTTTTATATTAATAAGCCTTCTTGCATTAAATGTATATGTTTTTGAGGAAGATGCAACCTACGGATCCAATCAATTTGCCTTACTCCTTGCAGCTGCTATTGCCGCTGTGATAGGTGTGATGAGAGGCATTACAGAAAAGAACATATTAGGAGAGATTTCTAAGAATATACAATCCACTGCTCCAGCCTTGCTTATCTTACTTCTAGTAGGATCCTTAGCTGGGACGTGGCTAGTGAGTGGTATTGTACCAGCTATGATTTACTATGGCTTACTTATTCTTAACCCAACCATTTTCTTTGTAGCTTCTGTATTGATCAGTATCATTGTATCAATGTCTACTGGAAGCTCATGGACTACAAGTGCCACCATTGGTATAGCATTGATTGGGGTAGGGAATGGTTTGGGATTAGACCCTGCAATAACAGCAGGAGCAGTACTATCTGGGGCATATTTTGGGGATAAAATGTCTCCCTTATCGGATACCACAAACTTGGCACCAGCCATTGCAGGAACAGATTTAAATACGCATATTAAATACATGACGATTACCACGATACCCACGATTGTCATAACCCTGATTGTCTTTCTAATTATTGGTTTAAATGCAAACACCTCTGGTTCAGTAGAAAAAGAAGCAGTTTTAGCTTTAATTGAAACAAAATTTAATATTAGTTATTGGTTATTCCTAGTCCCTTTAATGGTTATTGCTTTAATCATAATGAATACACCACCATTATTTGCCCTTTTATTGGGTACCATTTTAGGAGCCATCTTCGCCATTATCTTTCAACAAGAGTTATTGTTAGAGCTTGCTGGTGGAGAGATTTTAACTCCTGTGAAAATTTATGAAGTTTTAATGACTAGCATCGTTGGAGATACCACCATCCAAGTGGAAAAGATAGCATTGAGTAGTGGTACAGAAATAGACTTACAAGGATTATTCACCCAAGGGGGCATGTTTGGAATGTTAAATACCATTTGGTTAATTATCTGTGCCATGGCTTTTGGTGGCGTGATGGAGGCAATTGGAGCTTTAAAGAAACTATCAGAATTTTTCTTAAACTTATTCAGCAGTGTATTTGGGTTATTTGCAAGTACTGTAGCAAGCTGTTTAGCATTAAATATTACTGCATCAGACCAATATTTGGCTATAGTCGTATCCGGAAAGATGTTTAAAGAGGCATATGCTGACAAAGGATTGGCACCCGAAAACTTGAGTAGAACTTTAGAAGATTCTGCTACGGTAACTTCTGTTTTAATTCCATGGAATACATGTGGGGCATATCATTCTAAAGTGCTATTAGGAGAATCTGGAAATATGTCATTTTTACCGTATGCTATATTCAATTACCTAAGTCCCTTTATGACTTTATTAGTGGCGGCTATTGGCTTTAAAATAAGAAAAAAAGGAGAGGACAAAGAACATTTATTTGCTTAAACCTAATGTGATTTTATCGTTTACTGTATTGAATTAAAATAAATTTTTGTTTGATGGATTAAAATAAGTAGTTTCTATAGATTAGTATTTTAAATTACCTTTGTATATCGTGTACATAAACGAAATCATAAATAAAGCATCCAAAAATTGAATTATGAAAATTTATCCTGTTGAATGTGGAAATTTTAAACTAGACGGTGGCGCTATGTTTGGCGTTGTGCCTAAAACTTTATGGCAAAAAACCAACCCTGCCGATGAGAACAATATGATTGACATCGCTACAAGAAGTTATCTTATTGAAGATAGTGATAGATTAATCTTGATTGACACAGGGATGGGCAACAAACAATCAGAGAAATTTTTCGGATATTACTTTCAGTGGGGAGATCACAACATAGATAAATCGTTAGTAGCTCATGGTTTTCATAGAGATGACATCACCGATGTATTTCTAACGCACTTACACTTTGATCACGTAGGTGGAGCAATTCAATGGAATAAAGATAGAACGGGCTATGAGCCAGCTTTTAAAAACGCAAAATTTTGGTCAAATAAAGATCACTGGCATTGGGCAGTAAATCCGAATGCTAGAGAAAAAGCTTCTTTTTTGAAAGAAAATATATTACCGCTAGAAGAAAGTGGACAACTTAATTTTGTAGAAGTACCAAAAGACCCTTTTTCTGGGAAATCAGATTTAGGATTTGATTTAATCTTTGTAGATGGACACACAGATAAACAAATGTTACCTAAAATTGAATATAAAGGTAAAACCATCGTATATGCAGCAGACTTAATACCCACCGCAGGTCATGTACCTTTGGTATATGTGATGGGATATGATACAAGACCTCTTTTAACTTTAAATGAAAAGAATCAGTTTTTACAAAAAGCAGTTGAGAATGATTGGATTATAGCTTTTGAACATGATGCACACAATGAATTAGCGACCTTAAAACAAACAGATAGAGGGGTGAAAATTGATGAAATTTTAAGTTTTAAAGATGTTTTTGAAAATTAAAAATTTCACCTATATACTTGTCATTTTTTTACTGATAAGTTCATGTGCACGGAAAGGTAGACCCAGTGGTGGTCCACAAGATTTAATGCCACCCATTCTTTTAAAGGCTACGCCGGATACATTCCAGACGAATGTTTCTACCAAAATTAGAGAAATAAACTTGAATTTTGATGAATATATTGTTTTAAAAGATTTTAATCAGAATTTCTTGATTTCTCCACCCATAGATCCTGCACCTATGGTGACGCCTGTAGGAATGCCAACAAAGAATATCAAGATTGCTTTGAATGGAACTTTGCAAGAAAACACTACCTATGCTTTGAATTTTGGGCAAAGCATAGAGGATAACAATGAAGGGAATAAATTACCCTATTTTTCTTATGTTTTCAGTACTGGTGATTATATAGATTCATTAACGCTCGATGGAAAGGTGAACTTCCCTTTAAGTAAAAAAGCTCCTGAAAATATAATCGCAGCATTATATAGAATTGATTCTGCGTATACCGATAGTATTATTTATAAAAATAAACCATATTATTTAGCCAAAACGGATTCTGCCTCCCATTTTTCTCTTAAGAACTTGAAGGCAGGGGAATACCGCCTAGTGGCATTTAATGATGAAAATCCAAATTTACAATTCGATCCAAGACAAGAGCATTTTGCTTTCTATCCAGAAATTGTAAATCCAGCCACAAATAAGTCATATGATCTGACTTTGTATAAACCAGCGCAGACCTTTCGCTTTATAGAAGCGAAACAATTGGAGCAAGGTAAAATTGGTTTCTATTTTCAAGGAAATCCTGAGAAAATTGATATTAAATCAATCTCTCATGATATAGCATCGGCAAAAGTGATTCATAAACCGTACAGTGACACACTTCTTTATTACTTTAATCCTAAAGCCAACGGTGATACTTTAATGGAAAAAAGACCAAGATTACAGTTTTCTTATACCCATCAAGGAATTACCGACACTATACCTAATATAATGTATGATAAACTAAAGGTGACGCCTCTAAAGGTGTATGCTAAAAGCATGAATTACACACCAGGTAAAATGTATGAAATTGAAGCTAATTATCCTTTAGATACTTTAAATAAAAACTATATTCAAGTGAGAGAGGATTCAGTCGATTTAGATTTTAAAATTAAAAGAATCACACCTTTTACTTTTGGGCTTGATTTCCCACTCCATTTTGATAAGAAATATGCAGTTGCGCTTTATCCAAAAGCCGCAATAGACATTATGGGTCGCTCTAATGACACTTTACAATTGAATTTCAACATTCAAGATGAAAGAGAGTTTGGTAATTTAAAATTAAAGATTCAAAATAAACCTGCATTCCCAACTTGGTTAAATCTCTATAGCAGCAATGATAAAGAACTTGAATCCATTTATAGTGAGAAGAGCCAGTTCAATTTTAAATATTTGAAACCTGGAACTTACTATTTTAAATTATATGTGGATGAGAATAGTAACGAGAAGTATGATACAGGAGATTTTATGTTACAAAGACAGCCAGAACCTATTTATATCTATCCCGAACCTATTGAAGTAAAAGCTTTTTGGGATATTGAAGAAAATTGGATTTTAGGAGAAGAATCCACTTCCGATTCTGAAATTCCAGCAACGCCCAATTCTGAAGAAATCTCAAAAGACAGGATTCCTGAAGATGTCCTGAACAGCAATCCTTTGGAAAAAGAAAATTAAATTTAATAAAATCAATCTTTGACTATGTCGGAATCTACTATGTTTAATTTAAAATTGCCTACTGATCCTCGTTGGGCAAATATTGCAGAAGATAACTTAGAAGCAATTCTTACCGATCATGCTTGGTGTGAGCAAAAGGCGGCATCTAATGCGATCACCATTATCACCATGATTCCAGAGGAAGAGGAAATTGTTACAGAGCTTTTAGAAATTGCTCAAGAAGAATTGGATCATTTTCAACAAGTGCACAATATAATCAAAGAACGTGGGTATACTTTTGGACAAGCACGGAAAGATGATTATGTGAATGATCTGATGAAATTTATCCCAAAAGGACTGGGACGCACACAGTTTATTGTAGAGCGTATGTTGCTAGCAGCGATGATTGAGGCACGAAGCTGTGAAAGGTTTAAAGTATTATCCGATAATATAGAGGATCAAGATTTAGCTAAATTCTATAGAGAACTGATGATTTCTGAAGCTAACCATTACACAGCTTTCCTGAAGTATGCTAGAAAAATGATTGACCCAGAACTCGTAAATAAACGCTGGAAGGAATGGCTTGCCTACGAAGCAGAAGTCATTGCGTCTTACGGAAAAGATGAAAAAATACATGGTTAAAAAGCTATAAAAATATTGGTGCATTTAATCATTTAAAACAAAAAATCCGCTCTTTATAAAAAAGGAGCGGATTTTATATTAAGTTATATTAAACCTGTTCGTTCTTATTCAACGGTAACAGATTTTGCTAAATTTCTAGGTTGATCTACATTTGCTCCACGCATTACAGCGATATGATAAGACAATAACTGTAATGGTATCGTTGCAATAATCGGTGAGAATTCCTCTGAACAATCTGGAATCTCTATCACATGATCTGCTAAATCTTTTACTTGTGTATCTCCTTCTGTAACAATTGCAATGATTTTACCTTTTCTAGATTTAATCTCTTGAATATTAGAGACTACCTTGTCGTAATGTCCTTTCTTAGGAGCTACCACAATTACTGGCATATTCTCATCAATTAAAGCAATAGGACCATGTTTCATCTCTGCAGCTGGATAACCTTCTGCATGGATGTACGAAATCTCTTTCAATTTTAAAGCTCCTTCTAGTGCTGTAGGGAAATTATAACCTCTACCTAAGTATAAGGCATTTTCTGAATCCTTATAGGTTTTTGCAATTTCTAACGCCACATCATTTGTTTCTAATGTTTTGGCTACAAGATTAGGGATATTTTCTAACTCATAACATAAGCTGGTATATTTCTCTCTACTCAGTGTTCCGTTTGCTTCTCCAAGTTTTAATGCGATTAAAGATAAAACTGTCAATTGCGCAGTAAAAGCTTTGGTAGATGCAACACCTATTTCTGGTCCTGCATGGGTATAGGATCCTGCATCTGTAATTCTAGCGATAGAAGAACCTACTACATTACAAATTCCATAAATAAAAGCACCATTTTCTTTAGCTAGCTTAAGGGCTGCTAGAGTGTCCGCAGTTTCACCAGATTGAGATATAGCTATCACGACATCATCTTTGTTGATGATTGGGTTTCTATATCTAAACTCTGACGCATACTCAACTTCTACAGGAATTCTTGCAAATTCTTCTATCAAATATTCACCCACAAGACCAGCATGCCATGAGGTACCACAAGCAACGATAATGATTCTCTTGGCTTTTAAGAACTTCTCTTTATGATCCCAAATTCCTGCCATCCTAATCAACCCTTCATCAGGTAATAACCTTCCACGCATAGTGTCATGGATGGACTTAGGTTGTTCATTGATTTCCTTTAACATGAAATGCTCGTAACCACCTTTTTCGATTTGTTCCAAATCTAATTGCAATTCTTGAATAGCAGGATTTATTATTTCATTTTCCTCTATTTTTCTAACTACGACTTCTTTCCCTCTGGTGATTGTTGCCATTTCACCATCTTCTAAATAAATGGCATTCTTGGTAAATTCAACGAATGGAGAAGCATCGGAAGCTATGAAGAATTCGTCATCGCCGATTCCAATAGCTAATGGACTTCCTAAACGAGCTACTACAATCTCATCAGAATTTTTATTATCCATTACTGCAATAGCAAATGCACCAACTACCTCGTTCAATGCATACCTTACAGCATCAGTTAAAGATAAATTCTCTTTATTCTTGAAATACTGAACCAAGTTTACTAAAACTTCTGTATCAGTATCTGAATGAAACTCAAAACCATATTCTTTTAATTTAATTTTGATAGGTTCATAGTTCTCTATAATCCCGTTATGCACTAGCATAATCTCTCCATCGTTAGAAAGATGTGGGTGTGAGTTTACATCATTTGGTTCTCCATGAGTTGCCCAACGGGTATGCCCAATACCAATATTTGCAGTCAGAGACATTCCCTTTGCTTTATTTTCTAAATCAACAACTTTACCTTTGGTTTTGATTAATTCATTAGAATCAGGGTAGTTTAAAACGAGACCAGCACTATCGTAACCTCTATATTCTAAACGTTTTAATCCGTTAATGATGATTGGGTAGGCTTTTCTGCTCCCTATATATCCAACAATTCCACACATATTTGTAGTCAGTTTAAGTTAATTTTTTGTACTGTAATATATTTCTAATTGTAATTTCTTAGCCGTATCTGCATCATTAGGATTAGATCCAAAAATAGCTAATCTATATGGGTTGTATAAACGATCTGTATTAAATGGACTTGTTGGTCTATCAAATAATTCTTGAGGACTCAACCCAACATAATTGCCCATTTCTAACATTAAATCATCTATTGACTCGTTTTTCTCCACCATATTTTTGATGAATTGAGTACACCTTAATAAGTAGAAGCCCTTTTCACTATTATATGGTAATGATATCTGCTGATAAGGAAACCCTGTTTGCAGATCACTTGGATTACTACTTGTTGGGTTTGCCCCGTAATCTGGCAAAACCGTTTTGTTCGTAGCATTGTACATATTTAGATACTTAGGCAATGCCAATCCATTTTGCGTAGAAGTTGCTGGGAAAACTTTGATATGAGCTTCATTTACAACCCATCCTTTGTTTTTAACATTGTCTCTGATCATTTCTATTTGAGAAGGATCCAAGCTAAGTTTTAATTTAGCACCCCCCATCCCTTGCAGATACGCAGTATTCATGTTAGCACCAGACTGCATAGAGCCATTGGTATGCGCTATGGCATTTTGGCTAACGTTATAATATTTAGATGATTGATTAGATAAACTAGAGCCTACAATCAATTCAAAAGTTTCAGTTTTTCTAGGTTTTATAACAGAAACGCCACAAGCCTCATCACTATCATCTATACCATTACCGTTTTGATCTGTAAAAGCCTCGTTCTTAGAAGAAATATACGCTGTAAGTTTTAAGTCTGATGGGCTTATATTAAAAATAAATCCATCGTTCTCGGCTACATCAATCTTAATTCCTTGCAAAACATTAGATATAAATGAAATTTGATCACTTAAATTAGAAGAACCTTGTTGGTCTACAATATGATTTTGCACAAAATCACGCATTCCATCTAGTTTAAGTTTAATTGATGGACTTTTATCTTCTGATACAATGGTACTATCTTTGGCTACGCTTGTACGATATTGAACCAATGTATTACGCAATACTTCGTTATTAATAAGCTTTGAACCGAATAAAGCACCTGTTTTAAAGGTCTTATTAGAATAATAAACAGAATCAATGGTTCCCATGTTTTCAGTAACTTGATGCACCCTTAAAGTCATATTTGCCTTATCATTCCCATATAAAGAATCCATCTTGTACGTAACACTGCGTAAGTATTGTGTCAAAGTGTCTTGTATAGAACAATTATTATCCTTCTTAGATAAGGTATAAAGTGTATTGGTTAATTTTCTACTGTAGCTTACTGTATCTTTTGTAATTGCATATACAGGAAGGGATAATACGACTGAGTCAACCCTAGCATTATCATCAAATTTAGGATTTAATGTCCCTAAACGAACCTGTGAGTAATAAGAAGATTTTGCCATTCCAAAAACTGGGTCATTAAATACTCCAATCGTTGCATTGGTTTGCATATATCTATCACTACGCACGGTATCAGCTAATATATTATGTGTTGACAAAGTAACGTATGCTTTTTCTAAATTGGCTGCGTTATCTCCTACGATATTATAACCTACTAAGTTATCTTCTTGCTCACAACTTATCACTACTCCTAACATCACTAAAATCCAAACTACTTGTGAGCCAAAAACTTTTTTTATCATATTCTTAATTATTCTAACCTGAAATTTAATCTTCTGTCTTTTCTATCAAGCCTTGATATATGCTTGATAAACTCTCATAAGATTGATGTTCCTTAAATTCTTTATTTTCTTTATTTATATACGCGACGATGCCATTAGGTAAAACTTCATCACCTTGCACAATCACATCTGCATTATCAATTCCTATCTTTAAAATATTCTCAAAAGTAGGTTCTTCTAAATGTTTAATATCCTGATCCTCAAAACCATCAAATTTTACTTTCTCATGCATGTTTTCAGTAAGATTCCCTTCAAATGGGTTATCAAACACGGAATATACCATCTTTACTTCACTAAAGAAATTATCATCTTTATAATATTTTTTCAAGTACAAGGGCAATAATGCTGCCATCCAACCTTGAGCATGAATAATATCTGGTTTCCAATTTAATTTTTTCATGGTCTCTAAAATTCCTTTTGCAAAGAAAATAGAACGCTCATCATTATCTTTGAAAAAAGTACCAGACTTATCGCCGTAAATTCCTTTACGATCAAAGTATTCTTCATTATCTATGAAATAAACTTGTAATCGCTCATTAGGCAAAGAAGCAACTTTAATGATAAGAGGTTGGTCTATATCATTCACAATCATATTCATTCCAGAAAGCCTAATAACTTCATGTAATTGATGTCTCCTTTCATTAATGTTCCCAAAGCGGGGCATGAAGATTCTCACATCATTTCCCTTGGTGTTCATTAATTTTGGTAAATCAAGCGATGCTTGTGATAAAGTGTTGACTGGTGTGTAAGGAACAAGTTCCGTTGAAACATACAAAATCCGCATAAGATTTATTTTCTTTTTTGGTAGGTTATTTGTAACTGCAAAAGTACAAAAAAACATTGACTTTTAAATTGATTCACTTAGATTTGTGCCATTTAACATAAAAATTAACCTTCATGGAAATCTTTCATTCAATCTCAGCATTAAAAAGCTGGCTACAGGATCAACGTCTTCATAATAAATCTATTGGGTTTGTACCAACTATGGGAGCACTCCATGAAGGTCATATGAGTCTCATCCATCAGAGCAATCAAGAGAATGATATTACGATATGTAGCGTTTTTGTGAACCCAACACAGTTTGACAATGCAGATGATCTCCAAAAGTATCCTAGAAATACAGACCGTGATAGTCAATTATTGGAAGATGCTAATTGTGATGCCGTATTCTTCCCTACCGTACAAGACATGTACCCTAACGGAACAAAGGCTGGTTCCTTCACTTTTAATGGAATAGAAAATCAGATGGAAGGAAAATTCAGACCTGGCCATTTTGATGGTGTAGCCACCATTGTTTCAAGATTCTTTGACATTATACAACCAGATAAAGCTTATTTTGGAGAAAAGGATTTTCAGCAATTGAGGATTATTCAAGAGTTGGTAAAACAATCATATAAAAATTTAGAAATTGTACCTATGCCTATCGCAAGAGCAAAAAGTGGATTGGCATTAAGTTCAAGAAATGAAAGACTTTCCTCAGAATTAGCCATGGAAGCTCCTCAGATATTTAGGATATTAAACAAAATTAAAGATTGGAAGGTTGAATACAGTGTAACCGAAACAATCAAAAAAGTTGAAGAAGCATTCTTAGCAACCTCTTTAAAACTAGAATACATTATAATCTGTGATGAAGAAAGCTTGGAACCTATTTCTAGCTGGGACGAAGCGAAATACATTCGTGCTTTTGTTGCGGCATATGCCAACGATGTGAGGCTAATAGATAATTTAAGAATTGAATAGATAATTAATTAAACATAAGCTTTACATTCAATATATCTTACCTAAAGTATAATTAAACTATATTTGCAGCATGTTAATTCAAGTATTTAAATCAAAAATTCACCGCATCAAAGTAACGGGCGCAGAGCTCAATTATATTGGAAGCATCACATTAGATCCTATTTTAATTGAAGCTGCTGGTATTACAATTGGTGAACGTGTACAGATCGTCAACATCAATAATGGCGAAAGAATAGAAACCTATGTCATCAAAGGTGAACGTGGTTCTGGAGATTGTATTCTAAATGGACCAGCAGCCAGACGCGTAGCTAAAGGTGATTTAGTCATTATTATTGGGTATGGATATATGTCACCAGAAGAGGCAGAAACTTTTCAGCCAAAAATTGTATTCCCTAATGAAGAAACCAATTTACTAGAGTAGGAAACATGAGTAAATCAGCTAAAACTGCATTAACTGTCCTGATTTCTGTAATTTTAGCCGGAGGTTTAATTTGGTGGGCCATGCGCGATTTGGATTTGGACCAAACGTGGGCTTCCCTACGCCAAGCAAATTATTGGTGGATTTCTCTCTCTGTCATATTAGGTATTGCTGCATATTATATACGATCTGAACGATGGAGAATGCTATTGGAACCTATGGACCATAAGCCTAAAAGTGACCATGCGTTTTATGCTGTCTGTATGAATTATTTTTGGAATCTTGTGATTCCTAGGTCAGGGGAAATTGCTCGATGTACCACACTTTATACGCTAGATAAGACTCCAGTAGATAAATCTTTTGGTACTGTGATTAGCGAAAGAGTTGTAGATTTTCTCTGTTTATCCTTAATGGGTGTACTTACGCTAATTTTTAATTTTGACATCATATTAAATCTCTTCAATGAGATTAAATTAGCTAGAACTGCCAATTCACAAGCATCTTCTAACAACTTAGGCCTCTACATTGCTTTAGGGGTGATATCGCTGATTGCTATTTTATTTATTATTTACTGGAAAAGTCTTAAAAGACTACCTTTTTATAGTAAAGTCACCACCTTCATCTATGGTTTAAGGCAAGGTTTAAAAACTGTTTTTCAATTAAAAGAAAGTAAAAAGTTTATTCTTTACACCATTCTTATCTGGGTATTTTATTATTTGATGACTTATGTCGTGGTATTTGCTTTACCTGAAACAGCACATTTATCTCCTGCAGTTGGTTTATACTTGCTATTGGTTGGTGGTATTGGCATGGTTATCCCAGCGAGTGGCGGTATTGGTGCATTTCATAGTGCATTGAGACTTGGTTTTATTGCCCTAGGTATGGGTAAAGAAATAGGAGTTACTTTTGCTTTTTTAGTGCATACACCTCATACGTTGATTGCACTTATACTTGGCTTAATTTCTCTTGTGATGATGCCATTAGCCAAAAGAAAAATGAGCGTATAAAAAAAGAGTCACTATTTATATAGCAACTCTTTATATATTAAATCATCTCAGATTAAATTAGAAAATCTCTCTTCCTGCGAAATGGAAAGCACCTTCAATCTGAGCATTCTCATCAGAATCTGAACCGTGAACTGCATTCTCCCCAATAGATCTTGCAAATTTCTGACGGATTGTTCCTTCTTCAGCTTCAGCTGGATTGGTGGCTCCGATTAATTTTCTGAAATCCTCTACCGCATTGTCTTTTTCTAAAATAGCAGCAACAATAGGCCCAGAAGACATAAATTCTACTAATTCACCATAGAAAGGTCTCTCTGCATGAACCTCGTAAAATTTCTTCGCATCATCTATTGTAAGTTGCGTAAGTTTCATCGCTTTGATACGGAAGCCCGCTTCTGTAATTTGGTTTAAAATTGCACCGATATGCCCATCCTTTACGGCATCAGGCTTAATCATTGTAAATGTAGTATTAGACATAACTTTTATATTTATCGCAAAAATAAGATTTCAAAATTAGAAACCTTTATTTTCCGCTAAAAATCGTATCCAATCTTAAAGCGAAATGGGATGATATTTATCGCAAGAATTAAAATGTATATTTTTGCTAAAAATCTACCTGCATGATTTATTTGATCATAAGTATTTTAGCTAGTGTTTCTGTTTCTGTTTTATTGAAGTTGGCTAAAAGAAACAATATAGCTATTGCACAAGCGGTTGCTTTCAACTACCCTATGGCTATCCTATTGAGCTTTATATTTTTAAAGCCTGATCTATCTTCGTTTGAATTCACAGGTTCTTGGTATTTGTATGCCTTTTTAGGAATTCTACTTCCTTCTGTTTTTATCATTATGGGAAAAGCAACCCAAACTGCAGGTATTGTAAAAGCGGACACTGCACAAAGGCTTTCTCTAATATTTACCCTAATTATTGCCTTTTTCTTTTGGAATGAAACCGCTACCCTACAAAAGATAGGGGGAATTGCACTCGCATTTATCGCGCTTATTTTATTGTTAAACAAACCTCATCAAAAGAGAACTCAATCTAAAAATTCCTTTTATATTCTACCAATCGTATGGCTAGGATATGGTATGGTAGATTTAATTTTCAAGCTTATTTCTAAAACGAGTAACACCAGTTTTGGAACCAATCTCACGGTTTCCTTTATTATTGCTACGATTTTAATCTTCTCTTATCTATTTTATCAAAAAACTAAATTCAACTTGGCTTCCCTAATTGGAGGAATCATTTTGGGTATTTTAAATTTCACCAATATCTACACCTACATCAAAGCCCACCAAGTAATGAGTGAAAATCCAAGCGTCGTATTCACGGGAATGAATATTGGTGTCATTGCTCTCGGAACTTTGATTGGTTTATTTTTATTCAATGAAAAACTGAACCGGCTTAATTATTTGGGAATTGGTTTAGCCATTGTGGCAGTTTTATTATTGTTTATTTAGAATATTTACTTTGTAATGTTTATCATTCCTTTTTCAAGTTTTGAAAGAATACAGCGTACCTTTATTAGATATTCATTTTGGCTTGACCCAAAACGAACCAAAAAGTCAAGAAGGATTTCAAATGTTTTCGTGCCGAACGTCAAAATTTCTAAAATTGAATTGGCCAGCCCTCATCCCAGCGCGCTCAATTTCTTAACGAAAATTTGACTAAACATAAAAAACCTTCATCCGCTTCGAACTATTTATTCTCTTTGGTAGTTAGAAGAAACAGGAAACTTCCCACGTCACGCTGAGGTGAATTTTTCGCTAGAAAAATTGGTGTCGAAGTGTTTGAATGAATAGGATAACAAGTGTTGAAAATCAAAATAATAGTTCTTTTCTGGGAACATTTCGATACAATTTCCACCTTTGGCAGAAATCAATGTGACGTAAACTAAAATTATAATATCACACTCCTCCCAATAATAAATCTGAGCTACTCTTTTAACATATCAACCGTCACGCTGAGGTGAATTTTTCGTTAGGAAAATTGGTATCGAAGTGTTTGAATGATTAAAGTAAGAAACTTTTTATATTAAGATTGTGGTTCCTTTTGGGAACATTTCGATACAAATTTCCTCTACAAGGAAATTCAACTCAATGTGACGTAGACTCAAATTAAAATAGAATTACTTCATTCTTTAATCTTATTACTTATCTCTTACTTCTTGTAACTTAATATTTAATTTAGCCCTGATTGTAGTGGAAATCCCGTAAAGCAAGATGCGAGAATAAAACATGGTGTATAAAAGCGACCAACGGAAGCTCTTTCTACACCATGTTTTATAAGCAGATTGTTGCGGAATTGGAACACAAAGCAGGTTCTCGGCTTCTAATATTGAGAATGTTATAACTTTTCTGCTAAATATTTACCTGTCCAGCTTTTATTATTTTTTACGATTTCTTCTGGCGTACCAGTAGCCACGATTTCGCCTCCTTTTTTACCTCCTTCTGGGCCTAAATCTATAATGTAATCTGCGGTTTTGATGATATCCATATGATGCTCTATTACCCAAACACTATGTCCATTATCAATCAGCGCTCTTAATGATTTCAATAATTTTTGAATATCATGAAAATGCAATCCGGTTGAAGGTTCATCAAAAATAAATAAGGTATTCTTTCCAGAGGATCCTTTGGTTAAAAAGGAAGCTAATTTAATGCGCTGTGCTTCTCCACCAGATAGCGTGCTACTACTCTGACCTAACTGAACGTACCCTAAACCAACATCTTGCAAAGATTGTAATTTATCCGTCACCTTAGATTCGCCATGTGCTGTAAAGAAATCAATCGCATCGTCTACTGTCATATGCAATACATCAGAAATATTCTTATCATGGAATTTCACCTCTAATATTTCTTCTTTAAATCTAGTGCCTTTACAAACTTCACATTCTAAAGTAACGTCAGCCATAAATTGCATCTCAATAGTGATACAACCTTCGCCTTTACAATTATCACATCTTCCACCATCTACATTAAATGAAAAATGCTTGGTTTTGTAACCGCGGAGTTTACTCAGCTTCTGGTTTGCAAATAATTTACGAATGTCATCATATGCTTTGGTGTAGGTTACAGGATTGGACCTGGATGATTTACCAATCGGATTTTGATCTATATATTCTATGGATTGAATTTTATTCACATCCCCATCCATGTCATTAAAATCACCTAATTTACTGCCAAAAACACCCAACGCTCTTTCTACTGCTGGCACTGCGATATCCTTGACCAAGGTTGATTTACCAGAACCAGAAACCCCTGTGATCACGGTTAACATATTCAACGGAAAAGCAACGTCAATGTTTTGTAAATTATGTTCTCTAGCCCCGTGAATATTAATAGTATTTTTTACCTTGATTCTATTTTCTGGAACAGAAATCTCACGTTCGTTATTGATATATTGTGCTGTTAGCGTATCAGATTTTAAAAGTTCTTGATAATTTCCAGCAAAAACCACTTCTCCCCCATGAGTTCCCGCCTCTGGCCCAACATCAATAATATAATCTGCTTCTTTGATGATATCTTCATCGTGCTCCACTACAATCACTGTATTGCCAAGATCACGAAGCTTTTTAAGTACATGGATTAAGTTTTCTGTGTCTTTGGAGTGTAAACCAATGGAAGGTTCATCCAGAATATACATACTCCCCACCAAACTACTTCCTAAAGAAGTTGCTAAGTTGATTCGCTGCGATTCCCCACCTGATAGGGTATTTGAAGTTCTATTAATAGATAAATAACTAAGTCCTACATCCAATAAGAACTGAATTCTGTTATTAATTTCTAACAGTAATCTTTTAGCCACTTGATTTTGATAATCACTCAGCTTTAATTCTTTAAAAAACAATTGTAATTCATCCAACGGCAAAGTCACGAGATCCATTAAAGACTTCCCTCCTATCTTTACATAATTAGTTTCTTTTCGTAATCTTTTTCCTTTACAAGTTGGGCATATGGTTTTACCTCTGTAACGAGAAAGCATGACCCTATATTGAATTTTATAGGTATTTTCTTCCATCATTTTAAAGAATCCATCTAGACCTTCCCAATTTCCTTTTCCATGCCACAGAATATCCATCTGTTCTTCTGTGAGTTCATGATAAGGCTTATGTATTGGAAATTTTAATTTATCTGAAAGATTGATTAAGAAGTTTTTCCACTCGCTCATTTTTTCTCCCTTCCAGGCAACGATTGCATCTTCGTAAATGCTTAAGTTTTTGTTAGGAACCACTAAAGCTTCATCAATTCCAATGATTTTACCATATCCTTCGCAAGTAGGGCAAGCGCCATAAGGATTATTAAAACTAAAGAAATGAACCGTTGGTTCTGTAAATTCTATTCCATCTAATTCAAACTTATTAGAAAATGGCTTCACCGTATCACCTTCTATATGTTTCACAAACATTTCACCTTTCCCTTCATAAAAAGCGGTTTGAATGGAATCTGCCAAACGATGATAAAAATCTTCATCATCCTGGGTAATCACCCTATCCACAATTAGATTTACTTGCATGTCTGCAGTAGGTTCAAATTTAAAATCAATTAAATTCTCTATTTTCTGCATTTGACCAGAAACCTCAACCCTTTGAAACCCTTGCTGATGCATGATTTCTAATTGCTGAGCAAACGATCTACCTTCAGCTACAAAGAATCTAGTTCCAATTACAACGGTAGAACCTACTTCTAGTGACTGAATATAATCTACTACATCTGTTACCGAGTCCTTTTTAACTTCCTCCCCTGAGACAGGTGAATAAGTAATCCCTACACGAGCATATAGCAACTTTAAATAATCATAAATTTCTGTCGTAGTACCCACCGTAGATCGTGGATTGGTAGAATTTACTTTTTGCTCTATGGCGATTGCTGGGGCAATTCCTTTGATTTGATCAACTTGTGGCTTATCTAATCGACCCATAAATTGACGTGCATAGGATGATAAACTTTCTACATACCGTCTTTGCCCTTCTGCGTATAATGTATCAAAAGCTAAAGTTGACTTACCAGAACCAGACAAACCTGTCACCACAACCAGCTTATTTTTGGGTATGGTAACGTCTATATTTTTGAGGTTATGCAATTTCGCCCCAATGATTTGAATTTGTGTTTTTGGATTGAAAGTTTGATCGTTTGCCATAGTTTAGAAAATAGCCCTAAAGTTAAGGATTATAAAGTTGAGGATAAAAATTTATGAAACCACTTCTAAAAACTGAATGACATTTTCCGCGTTTTCAGCATCTAATATACTCTTGCGATTTAGAGTGATTGCATCTTTAATTTCAGTTAAAGCATGGGTATGAAATTGTTTGCCACAAGCTTCCTCAAATGGGTTGTTAATATTTTCTACATTCATATAAGCAATTTCATTCATGTATTGACCGCTAATCTGAATGGTTCCTTTTTCTGCAATAATTGTGATATTACTGTCAAAGTTTTTTTGATAAACCGAGGTAGTATAAGTTAGGCTTCCACAACCTCCTGTAGGAATTTCAAAATGAATGTGACCACTATCGGCAAAAGCTGTTAAATCTTGATGGTTGAAATTATAGCTTCTGATATCCTTTGGTTTTAATTCTTGAAACCAATAATGCAAAACATCTACAAAGTGAGAAAATTGAGTAAATAAAACACCTCCATCCTGGGTTTTGCTCCCATGCCATGCTCTTTTATTGTAATAATCTGCATTTCGGTTCCAGTAGCAATTGGTATTTACCATATAAATTTCTCCTAAAGCTTTTTCCTCTAAAAGATTTTTTAACCACTGAACAACAGGCGAAAACCTAATCTGAAGCATATTAAACAAACGCTTTTCTGTAGATTTGGCTAAATACAATAAATCAGCTAAATCACTTGATTTTAAGGTTATAGGCTTTTCAACAACTGTATGCATTCCTGCAGATAATGCTTTGCGCGCCATCTCATAATGCAATCCATTGGGCGTCGCAATAATTACTAAATCTGCCCCCACATTAGATGCAATAAAAGCATCTAAATCGTAGAAATGAGGTATATCCGAATCTACTTTTTCTGAATCAATAATTGCTACCAAGGTCAATTCATTAATCTCTTGAATAGCTTTAGCATGTACTTTTCCGATATGACCGTAACCCACTAAAGCTACGTTGAGAACTTGATTCATAAAAATTAATTAGGAAAATGATTTATATTATAGTTACGCTAGAATTTTTTCTATCATCTTTTTCGTGATGGAATATGTCGGTTTTACGCCTGTTAGCCCCAACCCTCCAGATGCTAAAGTGCTACCAGTTTCTAGTGGATTATCAGAAGCATAATACGCATAGCTTGTCTTCACATCTGGGCTAATGTGACCTCTAATCTTGCTTGCGATTTGAATGGCTTTATGATAATGTGCACCTTCCATTTCAAGACCGATACAGTTCCAAGTCGTATTTTTGAAGAATTCAAGAATTCCTCTATTTTGAAGGGAAGTTCCCAGTACCGTGATCATCATACCTTGATATACCCCAAGATCTTTCACCTCAAAATCCTCTGGTTGCAATTGATTAGTAAACGGATAATTATCTGCTGTGCCTTCAAACACAAATGAATTAGGAACCATGATATCTCCTTTAACTCCTTCCAAAATCCCTGCTTTACCCATGATAGAAATACTCTTGACATTCATTTTGAATTCGTTTGCACCTTTATAAGGTTTCAAAAGCTCATCCATCAATTCAAAAGCTTGCTCTCCAAAAGCATAATCCATCACGATTAAAACTTTATTCTTTGGGTTTCCTTTGGACGAAAACACCGTTCCATCTAAATCAACTTGATCTAAATCGATAATCTGAACATCTATATTCGCCCCTGATTTGTCTTGAATTGAAATTAAACCAGCATTCTCTGCGAAATTTTTCACCTTGTCTCGAATATCCTTATTCTTAGAGGCAGAAAGCTCTTCGTAAATGGCATATTCATTCAATGTATCTAACTCTTTTACCAACCCTTTATGGGCAAAAAGCATATTCATGGTTGAATGTAGATTGGCGCTAATAATATGCAAATCTTTCCCCGTTAAATCATGACTTACTAAACTCTCTTTGATTTGATTTGCCCATTTTTCCCCTACAATATGATGCCCAATTTCTGAACGTAAAGCAGTAGTAAATGTAACTTCTCTAGAGGTCGATCCATTAGCATCGTCATTACTCAATTTACCCATCCAATATACCACATAGAACAATCTATCTGGATCTTTATCCCAACTAAAGGCATTATAGGCCATTTGAGTTTCTTCAAAAGTTCTCCCAAGAATATGAGCTAAATGAATCAACCCAACTTCTCTTTCTTTTTGGGATAACGGCTCTTTGGCTAAAACTACGTCTTCTAGTTTCTTCCATACCCTACCCATCTTTTTGGTGGTATTTTCAAAAGCACGCAAACGAATTTTATCTGCTTCATTATAGAAAAAGGTAAGGTGCGTTAGAATATCATAAATTTCTGACCTTCCACGAAGTACCTCAATGTTCATTTGTTCCTCGTCTATTCGATAAGCATTTCTTCTTCTTTTAAGCGCTACTATTGGTTCAAAAGTAGAGGTATCATATCCCTCATTAGAGGTTAAATTGATAAAGGAACATTGCTCTATGCCCTCTGGTAATCTATCTAAAACATAAAGCAAACCATCCAACTCAACCTTATTGGGATCGGCTATGGTTCCATAAATTTCAGGGTTTAGTTTAATCAATAATTCTCGTAATGCTAAACCAGAAGTACCAGTTACTTTATAGGCTCCTCTATAAAATAGATGCCGCATGGTAATATATAATCGCTCAATAGACTCTGTAGACTGTCTTGCTAATGGGGTATAACTACTCACTGGTAAAAGGTTTTATAGGTTATTGATTTCTTCTTTGGCAATCATCAACTTTTCGTACCAAGCTTCTCCAAATTTCTTGATTAGAGGAACTTTAGCGAAATCCGCTACCGTAACTTTTAACTCTTCTCCAAGAGAACAAGCATCAGAGCAAATACTCCATTGATGATAATTGACCGCTGTAAATTCACTATATTCTTGAATTCTTACAGGATACAAATGACAGGAAATTGGTTTTTGAAAATCAGTTGCACCATCTTCAAAAGCTCTTTCTATACCACACTTCGTAAAACCATTATTATCAAAAATCACATAAGCACATTCAGCATTATTCACAAGTGGCGTTACCCAATCTCCGTCTTCATCTTTGATGTATTCTCCTTGTTTCTCTATGGCTTCTATGCCTTCCTTTCTTAAGTAAGGTTTTATTTTAGGATAAATTTCTTCTAAAATAGGAAGTTCTGCATCCTCTAAAGGTGCACCAGAATCTCCCTCTACACAGCAAATCCCTTTGCATTTTTGAATATTGCAAAAGAATTCTTTTTTTAAAACATCTGTGCTTACTACGGTATTATCTATTTCAATCATCATAATCATTGCAAAGATAATCTGATTACGTTTAAAAATTGTAATTTTAACCCGCTTTTCCTCTATGAACAAATTATTAAAACATATCAAGTCTCCAACCGACCTCAGACGTCTAGAAACGAGTCAATTGCCTGAAATTGCTGCAGCTTTAAGGGATTTCATCCTAGATGTGATTTCTGTAAAACCAGGACATTTAGGTGCAAGCTTAGGCGTTGTAGAACTTACGTTGGCCTTGCACTATCATTACAATACACCAGAGGATTTGATTATTTGGGATGTAGGACATCAATCTTATCCGCATAAATTGTTAACGGGTAGACTAGAAAACTTTGAAACCTTAAGACAACTTCATGGAATTTCTGGTTTCCCCGTAAGAGAAGAAAGCGAATATGATACTTTTGGCACAGGACATTCCTCTACCTCTATTTCAGCAATTACAGGAATGGCTTTGGCAAATCGATTGCGAGGGAAAACCAATCAGCATATCGCCGTAATTGGTGATGCCTCTATTGTAAGTGGAATGGCCTTCGAGGGATTAAACCATTTAGGCGATACAGATTTGAATGTTTGCATTATTTTAAATGACAACAATATTGCTATCGATCCTGCCGTAGGTGCTTTGCAAAACTATTTTAATAATCAAAAAACAGAAATCAACCATTTTTTTGAAGCTTTAGGGTTTCATTACAAAGGCATTGGGGATGGTCATAATTTAGATGATTTATTAGCTGCTCTAGATGAATTAGATCAACTAAAAGGTCCCAAAGTTTTACACATTAGAACTATCAAAGGAAAGGGATTTCCTGAAGCAGAGAAAAATCAAATTCTATGGCATGCTCCAGGTAAATTTGATAAAGCTACAGGACAAATTTTACTCAAATCAGAAGAAAAAACCTTTGCAAACGTCATAGGCGAAACTTTACATCAAGTTTTAGAAGAAAATCCTAATACAGTAGCAATCACACCAGCTATGCCTACAGGAAGCGGATTAGTAGAACTCATGAATAAATTCCCGAATCGGGTTTGGGATGTAGGGATTGCAGAACAACATGCGGTAACCCTCGGCGCTGGCTTAGCCTCACAAGGGACAAAACCTTTTGTGGTGATTTATAGCACGTTTTTGCAACGTGCTTATGATCAATTAATTCATGATGTAGCATTACAGAACTTGCCTGTCGTGTTTCTAATTGATCGTGCAGGAATTACAGGAAGTGACGGTGCTACGCATCATGGTTATTTTGACATAGCCTTTATCAATTCAATTCCTCAAATGACACTTGCAGCTCCCGCCAATGCACAAGAACTAAGAGATGTGATAACATTATCTGTCAAAGCCAGCACGCCATGGGCCATCCGCTATCCTAAAGGAAAAGTACAATTAGAAGATTCATTTTTTGAAAAAACAGCATTTGGGAAAGCCAAAATAATTAAACAAAGCAAACCAAATCAAAAGGTAGCTATTCTAAGCACTGGACACATTGCCGAAACGCTAGCAAATACCACAAATAACCTAGATGTTACGTGGGTTCATTTTCCTTTTGTAAAACCCCTAGATCATAAAATCTTGCAAGATATTTTCACCCAATATTCTATAATTTTAACGTATGAAGAAGGTATAAAACAAGGCGGTTTTGGCTCTAGCATACTTACTTATGCACAAGAATGCGATTATCAAGGTAAAATCATTATCCATGGCTATCCTGACTCTTTCATAGAACATGGAACCGTAGAGGAATTAACAGCTTCTATTGGGCTCAATGAAGAAAGCATTCGGGAGGAGATGAACAGGTTTTTGAAGTGAGGATTATCGTAAAGCGATAAACACAATATTTTCAATGCACGAAAATCCTCATCATAAACGGTCTTAAATTTGATTTAAACTAATAAAATAAATCTCATGAAAAATTATTTGATACTCGGTTTAATTAGTGTTTTCATATTAACTTCTTGTGCGAATCAACGCAATGTGAACAATTTTTATAACAAATATCAAGGCACAGAAAACACGATGAGTTTTAAGGCTCCACTTTTCTTGGCTTCACTTATGATGCAAGATAGCGAGGATTATCGCATGTTTCAGGATAAAATAAAATCTATGCGTGTGCTGACTATCAATGAATTATCTAAAGAGAAACAATTGAATGTGCAACAAGATATTCAGAAAGCTTTGCAACTTGACGGCTTTGAAAATTGGTTTAATTTGAACAAAGATGGACGCATCATCAATATCAGTGCACAAAATAGAGGTAATGCGCTAAAAAATATCGTGATGTCAATGCAAGGAGAGGATCAAGTGATTTTTGTGAACGCAAAAACCAACCTTACAGAAAATGAGCTTACTAAATTTATCACTCATATGCTAGACGAAAAAGATGACAAGAAAAATGATTAATTCTTTTGAGTTAAAATTTACATCTGATATAACTCATAGATAGATTTGAGAATGGTTATCACTTAAAACACTATCTTCACACCGTGAAAAAAGGATGGCTCATATTATCTTTTTTATTTTTTATTCAGCCTGTACTTCCTGTTTTGGAGTATGTGGTGAATTATGATTACATAGTTGAGGTATTATGTATTAATCGTGAAAACCCAGAACTACAATGTAACGGAAAATGTCATTTAGGCAAGGAATTAGCCAAGACACTTGACGACCCATCAAGCTCAAAGGATAATAAGATACAGTCTATCAAATTAGACTTTCAACTATTTTGGCAAAATGTAGACGAATTAATTCTTCCAAAATACGATGGTATATCACAAGTTTTATATCCATTTGAAAGAACATTCATTCACGAGCCTCACATTTTAATATTCTCTCCTCCACCCCAGCTTATATAATATTTAAGAATAATTACGCATCATTTCAAAAAGAGAAATGAGAATATGCTGTATTTAATCCTCCGTTATAAACTACATAACGGAAACAATAGATATTATTATAAGATACTTACGAAATGAATAAAAATTACAAATACCTATTGATTGGGTTTATTTGTTCACTTTCTACATTACATATTCAAGCACAAGAAAGTGAACAGATTATAGACTCTACCCAATGGGTAAGTTTAAAGGATATTGTAGTCATAGGAAATCCTAGATTACAACATATAAAACAAGCAAAACCCTTATCCTCTCTAGATGAATATTTAGAGTCATCAGAAGCTATGAATATGATTAAAAGAGGAGCATATGCATGGGAACCAAGTATGAATGGAATGTCATCGGAACGCTTATCAGTAACTATTGATGGGATGCAGATTTTCGGAGCGTGTACTGACAAAATGGATCCAATCACTTCTTATGTGGATGTGTCTAATTTATCAGAAGCTCATATCTCGTCTGGTCAAGCGGGAAATGAATACGGTAACACCATTGCAGGGGGATTAGATTTAAAACTTAAAAAAAATCAATTTATATCTCGGGGTTTGCGAGGTATGGTAGAAGCTGGTTATGAATCAAATAATTCGTTAAAGATTGGTAGTGCTTCTTTAGATTACAGTGAAACTGATTATTATCTGAGTACAGATATTACCTACCGTGATGCAGAAAATTATACAGATGGTGAAGGGAATGAAGTTTTATATTCACAATTTTCTAAAATGAATGCCTCCGTGAATGCTGGTTATAAATTGAATAATTTAAATAGCATTCATGCCACATTTATTTATGATAAAGCTACAGATGTAGGATATCCTGCTTTAACCATGGATGTTTCCTCGGCAGAGGCCTTCATTGCGTCTTTAAGTTATAAGCATAAAAAAATAGGCCAGTTTCAAAATTGGGAGACTAAAGTATATTGGAACGACATTATGCACGTTATGGATGATACGACAAGACCTGATGTACCGATTCATATGGATATGCCTGGCTGGAGCACAACTTATGGTGCTTATTCGAAAATTGATTTACCCTTACCAAACCATCAATTAAAGTTTAATCTCAATGGATACCTGAATAAGTCTTTGGCAGAAATGACCATGTACCCAGCAGATAAAACGGAGAAAAGCATGTTTATGCTTACTTGGCCAGATGTTCAAACATTGAATACGGCATTATATATTTCAGACGACTTTAGATGGGCCCAATGGAATATGAGTGCAAATATGCGATTAGCCAATCACAGTAATAAAGTACTGGATGATTTCGGATTAAATAGCTTAAAAATATTTTATCCATCCATGTCTGATCAAAGAAATCAGTTTTTGATGAGCTTTGGACTACATACGCATCGCATGTTTAAAAACTGGCATTTAAGGGCTGGTATTGGCTACGGAGAACGTGCACCAAGCGTCTCAGAAGGTTATGGGTTTTATTTATTTAATAGCTTCGATAATTATGATTATATCGGAAATCCAAATTTACCTAAAGAGAAGTCTCTTGATGGTCAGATTGAATTGAGCTATGAAAAGCCCCGTTGGAAAGTTGGTATAGAAGCGAATCACTTCTATATTCAAGATTACATCATTGGTGAAATCACACATCAGGTAGCTCCTATGACTATTGGTGCCAGTGGAATTAAAGTTTATAACAATTTAGAATATGCTAAGATTAGCAACTTCAAATTATCAGGTAGTTTTGAACCTTATAGAAATTTAGCGTTAAAAGTTAGCACTAGTTATCATATAGGCGAAAGCAATGAAGGGGAATCTCTACCGCTCATTAGCCCATTTACCTTTAAACTTGGCGTTGATTTTCATAATCAAGGATGGTTTTCTAGCATTGATTGGCAAGGAGCAGGCAAACAGTCTGCATACAGTGCGATATATGGAGAAGACTCAACGCCGGCTTATAGTTTAGTGAATCTAAGTGTAGGAAAATCAATCAAACTTGACACAAATCAACTGATTTTAAAAGGCGGTATTCAAAATTTATTAGATAAACAATATTCTACTTATTCTGATTGGCGCAACATTCCACGCATGGGTAGAAACATTTACTTAAATCTATCTTATTTAATTAATAACTAAAAGTCTGAAAAATAGAATTGGACTGAAATAACAATAAAAACAAAACAAAATGAAAAATTTCAAATTATTAGTAGCCATTTTCGTAATGAGCTTTGTATTATTTTCATGTAATGACGATGATGAAAATCCTGTAATTGAAAAAGATCCTGTTACAGAATTAGGTATAAAACTGATTCACAGCATAGAAAATGCAGGACACACGATTGAACTATACGGGGACAATGAAGATTTCCACACTGGATACAATAATGTATATATTCGCATCAAGAATGCAGAGAATGAATATGAAGAAGATTTTAAAGTGACTTCTTGGTTTCCTCAAATGCATATGATAAATCATACGCATGCTTGTCCTTTTTCTGAGGTAATGGATACAGATTACAAAACTTTGAAAAAAGGTTATATGGTGTTTTTGATGCCAAGCAATGACAAAGAATATTGGGATATGGCTTTGGATTATAACTTAAATGGCCAGGCTTACAGTGTTACAGGTGAAAAAGTAACAGTTAAAATGAATGGAACAAGAAAAAACATGAGCATGTTTACGGGAACAGACACGAATAAATACATTATTGCTTATGTAAATCCTACCAATCCAAAAGTTGCAGTAAACGATACGGAAATATTAGTATTCAAAAAAGCGTCTATGATGAGCTTTCCTCTTGTAAAAAATTACACGGTAGCACTGGATCCAAGAATGCCAAGCATGGGGAACCATAGTTCTCCTAATAACGAAGATTACACCTACAATGCAGAGAAAAGTATATATGAAGGTAAACTATCTTTGACGATGACAGGATACTGGAAATTGAACTTAAAAGTAATGAATGAAGAAGGTGTTGTTATAGGAGGTACTGATGTAACAGATACCAATGAAAGTAGCGACGTATATGTAGAGATTGAATTCTAATGCTAGAATCAACATTTAATTAATTATAAAAGCTGTCAATTTAGACAGCTTTTTTTATCTTCGTTTAATGAAAAAATGGCTTTTAATTTTATTTTGTAGCTGTGCTTTTATACTGAATGCACAAGCTGAATTACAGGACTTCACGACTTATTATCTATTTAATGTTGGGTACACCTACCAAAACATCAATTATTTTGAAGGTGGACTGAATGCCTATATGGTGAGACCCAATAATGATATTGTAGACATTGGGGTTACGGCAAATGTTGGCTATTCAGACAATGAATTAATTGTAATTCCCGAGGCACAATTAGGATATCATTTTGGAAGAAAGGAAAGTTTACCTGATTTTTACTCCCCAGAATTTAATGCTGGTTTTTGGGTAATAAGAACGTCTGTTTCTCCTTGGCATATTACACCAGAAGTTGGGGTGTCACTTGTTGATTTAATTGATATAACGGTAGGCTATGGCTTTGAATTTAGAGAACATGATAAGGTAGATTTGGAAGGTATAAAAGCTGGACTGAGCGTTCGAATTCCATTTTTATTGATTTGGCATGATTAAAAAAACCCATTTAATCAGCTAAAAGCGTCTTGTGGCCGGGATGGAAACAAGTAGCCCGCAAAGAAAGATGCGTAAACAAAATAAGGCACAATAGAGTGGGCTGTATAGCAAACTCCTTTTGTGCCTATTTTCGTAAGCAGATTACTGTGGACTACTTGGGACAGCCCGTATAGCCACCCCAATTAAAATCCATAAATCCTATCTGTTTTTAAACTTTTTGATCAATATCAAATTGCTCTAAATAATCTGATACTTTTTTCACAAACATACCTCCTAAGGCACCGTCTACAACTCTATGGTCATACGAGTGAGATAGATACATTTTGTGTCTAATAGCAATCATATCACCCTCTTTGGTAGTAATAACGGCTGGTTTTTTCTCAATAGACCCTATCGCCATAATAGCTACTTGTGGTTGATTGATAATCGGTGTACCTAGAATGTTTCCGAAACTTCCGATGTTAGAGATAGTGTATGTACCGCCTTGCACCTCATCTGGCTTTAGGTTATTGGTTCTTGCTCTCTCTGCTAAATCATTGATTTTTTTAGCTAATCCTGCAAGATTATACTGATCTGCATTTTTGATGACTGGAACTATGAGGTTTCCGTCTGGTCTCGCTGTAGCTATTCCGATGTTGATGTTTTTCTTTCTGATGATTTTATCACCTTCTATAGATACGTTGATCATCGGGAAGTCTTTGATTGCTTTCACAATTGCCTCTACTATGATTGGCATAAAAGTAAGCTTCTCACCTTCTCTTTGTAAGAAGATATTTTTATGTTTATTTCTCCAGTTTACAACGTGGGTCATATCAGTCTCTACAAACGATGACACGTGCGGTGCTGTTTGTACACTGTGTACCATGTGATCTGCAATCATCTTACGCATTCTGTCCATCTGGATAATCTCTTGATTGGCATCGCTAGAAATTATAGATGGAGGGGCGATTGGCTTCGCTTTTGAAGGTGTAGCCGCAGGTTTTGATGCTTGTGGCGATACAGATTGACCATTTGTTACTGGGGTTGTTTCAGCTTTACCTCTGTTTTGTAAATATTCATGTACGTCATCTTTGGTAACCCTACCACCAAGTCCGCTTCCTGATATTTGATTTAATTCTTCTTGTGAAATTCCCTCTTTCTCTGCAATTGATTTTACAAGGGGTGAAAAGAAATTACCGTCTGTAGAAGATATTTTCTCTTCTTTAGTTTCTTTAAGCGGCTGTTCTAAAGTTGCCGCTACTTCTGGTTCTACCTCTTCTTCTGTAGATTCTTCTTGGGTAGTATTTTGAGGTTGAGATGCGGTTACATCACCCTCTACTTCTAATACCGCAATGGGTTCACCTATCTTAGCTACACCATCCACGTCTACTAAAATCTCTTTTAATTTTCCCGCTACTGGTGATGGCACATCACTGTCTACCTTGTCTGTGGCGATTTCTACTACAGACTCGTCCTCGTCTATAGAGTCTCCTACATTTTTAAGCCATCCTGTTACAGTCGCTTCCATTACACCTTCGCCCATTGCAGGCAATAACAATTTATAATCTGCCATATTGATATTAAAGTTTTGGATTCCCACAAATATAATAATTCTCAATAATTAATTATGTATTTTAAGAATTATTAATCGTGGAGGAATGTTATCGCTTTTATATTTAATTATTTATAATTATTAGCTATATTTTTTAAGGTTTATATACAAATATTCATATTAAATACACACGCGAACTTTAGACATACAGCAGGAAAACTTAAACATGATTGATCCTCTGTTATAGGGATTGTTTATAATTACTAAACTAGGGATATAGCACCAAACTATGAATTATGGAAAATTTTGTTTTATTGAATTAGACAAAATAAAATCCCGTTTCTAAATGATTAGAAACGGGATTTTGATGAGGTTTCGAGCGGATTCGAACCGCTGTACGAGGTTTTGCAGACCTCTGCCTAGCCACTCGGCCACGAAACCATCTTTAGTTTTAGGAATGCAAACTTAAGTATTATAACTTTAATTACAAAGATTTATTTTTCCTTTCCTCTTTGTTTAAACAAGAAAGCTTTCTCTTCATCGGTCAAACTATTGTATCCTGATCTTGATATTTTCTCTAATATATGATTGGTTTTATCTTCTTTTTCCTTTTTCCAAGCTGCATAATCGAAATCATCTCTAGGCGGTTTGGTGTTTTTGGTTGCTTTTAAGTTAGGCTTCTTTTTCGGTTTTAATTTAGCCCAAAATTCTGATAAGGTTTGACCTCGTTCAAATTGTTTCATGTATAAATAACCGAAAATCGCACCTCCAACATGTGAGATATTCCCACCTAAATTCTCTGCATTAATTAAAAATCCCAGCACAATAAACCCTATGGCTACATAC
>JBPCUN010000037.1:0-34759 GCA_051011115.1 Weeksellaceae bacterium | reverse complement strand
GGCAGAGGAAAAGCTCATCGAACTTATAGACAATGGACATAAGATAGACTCTATAATCTTTGACCCACCTCGTAAGGGAATAGCAGAAAATATCCTTCACAAGGTAAACGAAACAAATATAAATGAAATTGTATATATTTCTTGTAACCCATCGACCTTTGCAAGAGATGCCAAGGTACTGAGTGAACTAGGATACACACTTACCACTGTACAGCCTGTGGATATGTTTCCTCAGACTTTCCATGTGGAGAATATAACTTTATTGATTAAAAAGAATTAAATGAAACTATATCATTACTTATTTTTTCTAGGCCTTATAGCATTCATGACCTCTTGTGAAGATGAGGATATATGTATAGATCAAACTACGCCACAACTAGTAATGAACCTGCATAAAGTTTCTCAAGCTACGCTCATGGATTCTGTGATTATATATCGAGAAAATAAATCAGGGAAATTTGATTTGATCACTGCAACCCCTATCAAGGATACATCAGATGTAATTACAATCAAGGTTCCGTTACCTATTGATGAAAGAAACCAAGTAAAATTTATTCTGGGCAAGAGAAGATATGACCCAAAATACCAAGATACATTGACCGTCCATTATAACACTGAGCTCCATTTCGTGTCCAAGGCTTGTGGATTTGGCGTACATTATCTTAATACCCAATATAGCCTATCTAATCACTACTATACTACCTTAATAACCTTACAAGATGAAATCACTAGCGAAGCTACTCCTCATATTCGGCTTAATTATTAATCCCATTGTACTATGCGCACAAAGTGATAGCTTGAAGATTAATAAAAAAGCAAATCCATATATAGGGATAGATGCTTTTAATCCTGTGTATGGTTTATTTACCGATAAAAAAGGAATAGAGGGTCTAATAACTTATCCCATTACCCATAAAATTCATATCGCTTTAGAGGGTGGATATGAAGAGAATATTTATGATTATAATAATTGGCTAGCATCTGCTTCTGGTCCATATGTGCGATTGGGCGGACAATATTTTGTATCGCAAGATGACAAAAATCCAAATATGGGATATTATGTGGGTGCTCGGCTGGGGTATAGTAAATACAAGCAAACGGTAGATTCCTTTATTATTCTAGGAAACAACGGAGATAATGAAACCTCATCTTTACCAGAACATGATGCATCTGCATTTTGGGTAGAACCCTTAGCTGGTGGTAGAGTTCAGGTATTACAATCACCTTTCTATATTGATGCAAGTGTGCGATTAAAGATTAGAGCCTCTGCAAGTAATGATTATGGTATTGACCCCCTAATCATCCCTGGTTTTGGAACCGATCAAAGTAGCCTTGCTATTGGGGTAAACTGGTCTATTGGCTATGCCTTGCCTTTTTAATTAAATAAAAAGAATGACAAAAATAGTTGGTCTAACAGGTGGTATTGGCTCTGGAAAAAGTACGGTGGGTAAGATGCTAGTGGCTTATGGTATACCGCTATATGATTCTGATTTACGTGCAAGAAACCTAATGAATGAATCCTCAGTGATTATATCTAATTTGAAATCTTGGTACGGTGAATCAATTTATCAAGAGGGTTTATTGGATAGGAAGAAATTAGGCACTCGTGTATTTAAAAATCCAGAGGAACTCACAAGATTAAATCAATTGACACACCCGCTGGTGAGAGAGGATTTCACGCAATGGGTACATGAACAGAATACAAAATTCGTTATCAAAGAAGCGGCTATCTTATTTGAATCAGGAGCATACAAACAATGTAACTATATAGTAACGGTTTCCGCTGAAGAGCAAATCAGAATGAATAGAGTAATATCGCGAGACAACACCACAGATATGCTAGTAAAGGATCGCATGAATAAGCAGTGGACAGATGCACAAAGAGAAGCGAAATCAGATTACATCATTCACAACAACACTACGTTGGATGAATTAAAAACGCAAGTGGATGTGCTATACCAACATTTGAATGATATTTTTAAGGAGAATTAAATTATGATTAAAAAGAGTTTTTTTAAGATACTAATAGTGCTAATGACGTTTTCTATCATTGGATTGATTACGGTACAAATTTATTGGCTTAACCAAGCTTTTAAATCTGGTGAAAATGAATTCAATAGTAGAATCATCAAAGCATTAGACGAAACGGCTGATGCCGTAAACAAACATGAGCTCAATCAATATTATAATTTATTTAATGAAACGCGAAAAACGCTTCAGGAACAGGATGACTCTGTAGAAGTAGTTACCTCTCAAATAGAAAGTGACTCTGCCAATGTGAAATATGTATTTCTGACGCGTTATATGATGGATAAAGTGAAGCTACCTGTCTCTGGTATTTATAATGACTCACTAAAGGTCACCGAACTATATTCATCTGAACGTAAAATCAAACTTCAGAAAGATAGCTCTGTTCAGGGCTTTAGTCCAATTCAAGTGAATTTAGAGTCAGAATTTAGGGATGCAAGCTATTCGCTGGAGCGATTTGCCAGATTTGACGCAGGTAATAAGCCGATTGCACAAAGAGTGAGTATCGAAGAACTAGACTCTATTTTTGGCGAAAAATTAAAGAAATGGAATATTGACACCCCTTTTGAGCTTGCTGTTTTAGACAAAGATTCCACCTCTATTGCGCTGGAATCTAAGCGTTATGTGAAAAAACCAAGCAATCATGCTACTGCTCTGTTCAGAGACAACGAAGATATGCCAAGCCATTTTTTGTCGGTCTATTTGCCAGAGCAAAAAGAGGCGATTTTCTCTAACATTTCTGCTTTATTTACCATTACCATTTTATTTACTCTTACAATTTTAGGCATCTATATAGCCTCTTTATATGCTATGATGCGGCAGCGCAAGGTTTCTCAGATGAAAACAGACTTCATGAATAACATGACGCATGAATTTAAAACACCCATTGCCACCATATCCGTAGCCTCAGACGCCTTAAAGAATAAAATGATCTCTAATAATCCAGAGAAGGTGATTTATTATGCAAATATGATCAAGCAAGAGAACAAAAGAATGAATCATCAAGTAGAGATGGTTTTAAGGATGTCTAAATTAGAAAAAAACCAAATTAGACTTGAAAGATCTAAAACACACCTCAATCAAATTGTAAAAGAAAGTATAGAATCTATAAGATTAATCGTAGAAAATCGTAATGGCACAATCTTTGAAAATATCCATGCAGAGAAGGATGAGTTACTCGTGGATCGGTTTCATTTGGGTAATATTATATTGAATGTCTTAGAAAACGCCAATAAATATTCTCCAGAAGAGCCTAAAATCACAGTTGAAACTTATAACCTTAACGACTATTACATCGTAAAGATATCTGATGAAGGTATCGGTATGAATAAAAATGTTTTAGGTAAGATTTTTGATAAATTTTATCGAGAAGAAACTGGAAATATTCATAATGTAAAGGGACATGGATTAGGTTTAGCTTACGTAAAACATGTTACTCATTTACACGGTGGACAAGTAGATGTAGAAAGTGAAAAAGGCAAAGGAAGTACCTTTTATATAAAATTACCATTAACATAAGATTGAGAAAATGTCAGATATAAAAATTTTACTCGTGGAGGATGACCCAAGTTTTGGGACAGTTTTGAAGGATTATTTACAGATTAATGAGTTTGATGTTACCCACGCTATTGATGGTGAAGAGGGTTACCAGATGTACAAGAAGGGTAATTTCAACTTGATTATTACAGATGTAATGATGCCTAAGAAGGACGGCTTTACCATGGCAAAGGAAATTAAATCTGATAATCCAGATATTCCTATTATCTTCCTTACCGCTAAAAACATGCGTGATGATGTATTAAAAGGCTATCAATTAGGAGCAGATGATTATATCACTAAGCCTTTTGATTCTGAAGTGCTTTTATACAAAATCAAGGCTATTATTCAACGCAATGGTATTAACGAAGAGAAATTCAACCAAGAGGAATTCAGTATTGGTAATTTCCAATTCAATGCGAAGTTGAGATATCTGAATGTAAATGGCAAAGAACATAAATTATCTCCAAAAGAGAATGAATTGTTACGCATGTTATGTGTTTACAAAAATGATTTAATGCCTCGTGAGATTGCGCTAACTAGAATTTGGAATGAAGATAATTATTTCACATCTAGAAGTATGGATGTTTATATTGCTAAGCTGAGAAAATATTTAAAAGACGATCCAGATGTAGAAATCGTAAACATTCACGGAGAGGGATTCCGTCTAGTAGCAGAAGAGGATGCAAAAGAAGAGTAAAATATAAACCCCACTATATATCATGCATAAAGAGTCTACTTAATAAATATTAGGCTCTTTTTAATTTTTACCTCTACGCCAATAATCCATAAATTTCTTCAAATCAAGGTTGAGCATAAAGCGTATGCGTTCGTGATACGCTCCCAATGTAGGCTCAAATCCCAAAGTGGATTGTATAGGAAAATACAATTCTAAATAATCTGGAATAAACCGAATTCGAAAACCAGAATCATACAGAAATTCACCTTTATTATCTTTATTTTTAATATATCCAAAATCCGCATAGGCGTCTAAAATATTCCATATCGGATATTCCCAATTGGTGGTAAACAATAATTGATTTGATTTTTTATTAAAATTAGATTTAAACCCTCCTTCAGCTAACACAAATTGCTGGCTCAAGAATCCTTGACTTTCTGATCTACCTAAGAGTGGATAACTATATGTATAATCATTCACTCTATCTAATCCAAAATCAAAATATTCGGAATGATTAAGATCGTGGCTTAAGAACGCACCTGCAAATAATCTAACCCCAATGATTTTATCCTTACCAAATTTCCATCGGTAATAATACTCACCATATAGCTTACCAAAAGTATTAGATAGTTGAAGGTTCATTAACATTCTACGTTCATGAATGATATTTGTATTCCAATAGCGAAACCCTACATTTAATAATCCATAAGATTTTAATTCTTTTTCTTTTTCCGTAGCGGTGGTTCTTAAATCCCTGTCAATAAGTTGATGATACGCAAAAGCACTTCTATTCATGGTAGAGCGGGGACTTTTTCGAAATATCCCTTCTATCCCCACACCTAAATTCTTATAAGCCAACCCTCGATTGTAATGTTGATAACTACCTCCAATCCCAACGCGTACTTTTCTAAATAAATGATTGATTGGGTATACATTTCTCACCAATTGAAAACTACCTGTCAATGCGTTTTCACCAAAGGAATATTGTGGCTTTATTCGGTATACCCACGTCTGCGGGATCGGCGTTCTGTTGCCTATGGATAACCCTAATTGCAGTTTATCATAATTGTTCCATGAAACACCTGGCAGTAAAAACACCTTTTCATACGACCTGGTCGGAATATCTGTGACCCAACCAAATTTAATTTTCCTATTAAAAAATGCATTGACATGGTACAAATCATTATTCGACTTGAAATCTGGCAACTGAATTGAATCATTTATAACTAAGGTTTCATAATTCTGATTGGGTATTTTTAGCTCAAAGTTAGCAGATGAGTTTTGTAACCAAGTTGAGTATTTTGCACTATCTGAATAAGCATTAAATTTAAAAGGAATAGTGCTATTTCCACGATTCCTAAATTTTATTACAAGAGAGTCTTGTTTTACAATCGCATTTTTGATTCCGATATCATACCATCCTTTATAGCTAATCATATCATCAAAAAACCAGTCCGTAGGTTTTTGTACCCTAGCCTCTAAAAACGATCTTAAGCCATTAGCAGATAAATTATCTTTAGATTGATTGATCCATTCTTTAATTAAATTATTAAATTTCTCTTTACCTATATATGCTGCTAAATATTGAAAAGAAAGCCCCGTTTTTACACCACTCACAATTTCTTGGTTCAGGTTACTCAATTCTTCATAAGGCGTATTGATGGGTTGATTGAAGTTTGAAAGCAAAACAATGTTATACATCCACTTACTACGCTCTGTCATTTTCACCTTACTTGCATCTAAATATTTTAAAGGTTTAAAGTTCCCTATAGCAATATCTTCTGGAATGTTTCCTGCGACTATCAAATCTGGTAATTCATTTTCTAGGTATTCAAGCAAGAGATAATGTGCCAGTCCATTCCGAAGCCAATGCTCAGACTGCATATAAATTAAAGCCTTACGATCTAAATACGCATCTGTAAGTTGTGATATCATCTCTAGCTTGATCCTATCTGCTGGATTAAAGATGCGATATTTTTTCTTGATGATAGGAATATCAATATCCTGCACCCCTTGAAACTTGTTCTTCCTATAGCTTTTACCAGAAATAAAGAGAGGTTCATTAATTAAACCCAATCGTTGCGTTAAAAATTTCAGTTGCTGCTGTACTATTTTTTGGATTAAAATATAGTCTTCTGGAGGGAAAGTTCTATCAAAGATAACCTTACCATAAGCAGTATTTACAGTTTTAATATTCCCTTCTTTTTGTATAGCTATTTGAAAAAAGTCTCTTTCTTTGCCAGCATATTGATCTATATTGGTACGTATAAGATCTGTATAGATTTCAAACCCCTTGGGCACCTTAAAGTTGAGAGTATAATTGGTTGATTTAGCCGTTAAGGATTCAAAATCTCGATAATTTTGCCTTAGCAAAACCCCGTCTTGCCTCACTTCTGGTTGTATAAAAAAATATTTGAGTAATAAACTACCATCGTCCCCCCTACCATAGCCTGTAAACCGTTTGGATGGTAAATGAATTAAATATTTTGACTTTATTTTTAAATATTTTGACTTTGGCACAGATACTTGCACCAATTCATTCTCTTCATTATTAAAAGGTAACTTTATTTCTTTACCATTTTCATTAATAAGTTCAAACGTTAAATTTTCTATCCAACCTCTTTCTTCTAAATCAGCAAAATATATAGCATCCTTTCTTTGGCTTAATTTAATATTACTCAATTGAGTTGTTTTATCTTTATAAGCATTAGCCCAAGAATAAAAGTGAAAAACAGAATCTGCTTCTGCCCGATGCAGAAACATGATTTGCTCTACCTTCAGCAAAGGTGATTTGGGATCATATTTCACATTATATATAATAGAATCCGTTTGCGCTACACCGTAGGCTGAAAAAAGGCAGATAATTAGTGTCAACAGCCTTGTCATCATAGTAACATCAATATTACATATAAAAGTTTTTTAAATCAATAAAATGGCTCAAATTTTGAAAATAAAGTTGCAAAATCTCAACAATGAAAATTCTTGTTTCTTTTATTGTACTCATTTCATTGATCCAGTGTTCTCAGAAGAAAGAACCTGCCATGGGTGGCACCTTGGTAAATAACATAGCGACTGCTATAGATACCTCTAGTTGGAAAGGATTATACCATGGCACTGTTCCCTATAAACATGGCGTAGGAATGAGTATGGATCTTTCTCTATACCCTTCAAATACTTATAACCTTGACATAACTTTTTTGAAAAAAAACCCTAAAGACAATCAAAGAGTTAATTACACAGGCGAAATTGAATGGGGAAAAGATAGTTCTACCATTATATTGAACGAGCTAGATACTATTTCAAATAAATTTCGGGTACGTAAAAATGTTGTAGAATATCTAAACCCAGATGCTACACCCAACACAGGAGAATTAGCAGAGTTTTATATATTAAAAAGAAAGTCTTCATAATTATAAGTTCCCGCTACAATGTTTTTCAGAATTGCTCGTTTTAATTTTGGAGCAATTTAAAAAGCCTTAATTTTGCCCTTTAAATAAATTGATTTATGCAGCAAGTTCAAGATTCTTTGTCATTACACAACACATTATCAGAAACTACTACGACAGAGGTTTCTATTTATGATATGATTGTATCTGGTGGTGCTTTTAGTATCATCATCATGTCTGTCTTGTTTTTACTTTTCCTATTAGCAATCTACATTTTTATAGAAAGGTATTTAACAATTAGAAGGTCTGCGGAGACGGATGATGATTTTATACATAACATCAAGGATTTTGTATATGATAACAAAATAGAATCCGCAGTTGAGCTATGTCGTAGAACACCATCGCCAGAGGCAAGAATGATTCAGAAAGGATTATTACGTATTGGTAGACCTCTTAAAGAAATAAGTGATGCGATAGAAAACACAGGAAAATTAGAGGTTTACAAACTCGAGAGAAACATCAACTATTTAGCTACAATTTCTGGTGCAGCACCTATGATTGGATTCTTAGGTACCGTTGTGGGGATGATTATGGCTTTTGCTGAAATCGCGAATACAGAGGGGCAAGTAGATCCTAAATTATTATCTAGTGGAATCTATGTGGCCATGTTAACTACGGCAGCTGGTTTAGTCGTAGGTATCTTTGCCTATTTATGCTATAACTATTTGGTAATGAAAGTAGACAAAAGTGTACATAGCATGGAATCATCTGTGACAGAGTTTTTAGATGCACTAAATAAACCAGTCATTAAACCATGAATTTAAAAAGTAGAAATAAAATAGACCCAAGTTTTAGCATGTCATCAATGACAGATATAGTATTTCTGTTATTGATATTTTTCCTATTAACCTCAACCATGGTTCCAACGAACGTTTTAGATTTAAAACTTCCAAAGGCAGATGGCACCACAACGCAGCAAGAGCAAGTAATGGTGAGTATTAATAATGATGGAATATATTACCTCGCAAACCAACCTATACCTAAAGAACAATTAGAGACAAAGCTTAATCAAACATTCAAAGGAAAATCGGATGCCGCTTTTGTACTACAGGCAGAGGAAAAGACTTACACCCAAGATATAGTGTATGTCATGGATATAGCAAATAGAAATGGCTACAAAATGGTATTAGCTACACAACCAAAGGATTAATTAAATGGTAGATTTTAGAGACATAGAAGTCAAAGCAGGCAATCAAAGTTTTATTTTAACGGTGATAATAGGCTTGCTATCTCTTCTTGTATTATTTATTTCCTTTTCATTTGATCATGTGAAGCCTTTAGCACAACCGATTGAGATTGCCATGAATTTTGGAAACACCCCTACGGGAGAAGGTTTAGAAGAACCTGCAATTACAGAACAATCTTCAACTCCAAGCAATAGTTCAAGCCAGCCAGTCTCACAGCCCACAGAACCCACAACAACGCAAGAAGCCACTCAGAAATCCGTTACCCAGAACACCTCAGAACGAATTCCTGTAGCTTCTAATAAAAAAACATCTGATAAAAAGGCTGTTAAAGCTACACCTAAGGCTAGCGAAAGCAAACCACAAGGGGATCAGCGTGCTAATGATGCACTTAGCAATATCCTTGGGGCAAAAGGGAAAAATTCTTCTAGTGGACAAGGAAATGATGGCTCCGTAGGCAACGTCGGAGACCCTAAGGGGAGTGACAGCCATGGAACTGGTGTTGGAGAAAATTGGAAATCCACGATTCCCGAGCCACAACATCATAATTGCAGTGCTTCTGGTACTATTATGGTAGAGGTTATTGTGAATGCTTCTGGAGGAATAAAATCTGTAACGCCAGGAGTAAAAGGTTCTACCACAGCAGACGAGTGCTTAAAAACACGAGCAAGAGAATTGGTATTAAAATATGTACGTGCTTATCCTGGTTCTGATGGTAGAAAAGGGATTTACCGAGTGAATTTAAGATAAAGAATCATGAACTACGAAGAATCAATTGAATGGCTTTTTCAACAATTACCAATCTATCAAAAGATAGGGAAAACTGCCTATAAGGACAATTTAAATAATATCACAGCACTTTGTGAACATTTAGGTAACCCTCAAAATACCTTTAAATCCATTCATGTGGCAGGTACCAATGGTAAAGGAAGCACCTCACACATGATCGCTTCTATCTTACAGGAATCAGGATATAAAACAGGTTTACACACCTCCCCTCACCTCTTAGATTTTAGGGAAAGAACACGCGTGAATGGTGAAATCATGGGCGAGGATTTCGTGAAATTATTTATAAGAGAACATAAAGAATTCATAGAATCATTGCACGCTTCATTTTTTGAAGTGTCAGTGGCTATGGCTTTTCAATACTTTGCAGATAATAAAATCGACATTGCCGTAATAGAAACAGGACTAGGGGGTCGTTTAGATGCAACCAACATTATAAATCCAGAATTATCTATCATTACCAATGTGGGACTAGATCACACCGCCATCTTAGGTGAAACCTTACAAGATATTGCTTTAGAAAAAGCTGGAATTATCAAAGACCTAACACCTGTGATAATTGGTGAATATGAAGAGGATATTAAGGATGAATTTGAACACAAAGCAAAGATTCATGAGGCACCGATTTATTTTGGGCAAGAAATGGATTTACCGTTTTACGACACAGATTTAAAGGGAACCTATCAAAAACTAAATACCAGAACAGCCGCTGCCGCTTCTAAGATTTTACAAAAACAAGGCTGGACGATTTCCGATGAAAACATAGCCAATGGACTCAAACATGTAGTTCAAAATACTGGGTTAAGAGGTCGCTGGGATATCTTACAACAAAACCCGCTCATTGTTGCAGATACGGCACACAATGCTGCTGGAATCAAGCATGTTGTCGAACAGATTCAATCTACAAAGCATGATCAACTACATTTAGTCTTAGGATTTGTAAATGATAAAGACGTTAATTCTATTTTAAACTTATTGCCAGAAGATGCTGTTTACTATTTTGCAGCACCCAATATTCCAAGAAAAATGGAAATAGCATCCTTACAAAATCTAGTGAAACGTGGATTAAAAGCCCATTATTTTAATTCAGTTCCAGAAGCTTTAAATCAAGCAAAAAAAGATGCAAAACCAGAAGATTTCATTTATATTGGAGGGAGTACTTTTGTGGTAGCAGAAGCATTAGACATCCCATCTTAATTTACCATAATTAAGATATTGACAACTTTATTAACAATTCATTGTAAAATATTTCAATAAAATTTTCGTTTTTTTGTAAGCAACTACATTAATCAAGCGGATATTGGAATTATGAAAAGTAGAATTTTAGGTACTTTATGCATGGGTTGGGTTATGATGATGAGCATTTCAAATGCTGCTCCAACTTTCAATGAAAATAATAATTTTGCTTCCAAAGTTGCTAAACCTTCTATAAGTACAAACATTGTCTTTCAGGATACTTTAAAATCTCCTTTTAAAGAACTAAACACAGTTATTGGTCAAATTAATATAGGAGAGAAGAACCCAAGATTTAATGGAAGTATTTTGGTCGGTTATCAAGGAAAATTAATTTACGAAAAAGCTTTTGGTGTTGCCAATAGAGCCACTGGAATGGCTAATACTATCAATACACCTACACAAGTCGCATCAATTACTAAAACTTTCACAGGATCTTCTATTGTATGGTTACAGGAAAAAGGCTTTTTAAACATTCATGATAATGTTCAGAAATATCTGTGGGAATTCCCTTATGACAATATCACCATAGAGCATTTACTTTCTCACCGATCTGGGTTGAAGGATTATTTGAAATTTAGTGGACGTTATTGGAACTCTTCTAAACCTATGTATAATGATGAGGTTCTTGAACAATTTAGAGATTATAAATTTGGGTTAAACTTTACGCCAGGCACTCGATTTGATTACAGTAATTCCAACTACGCTTTACTTGCATTGATCATCGAGCGAATATCTGGTATGCCTTACAAGAAATTCATGAAAGACTACATCTTTGAACCATTAGAGATGAAGAATTCTTTTGTTTATGACCCAGCAGACGAATACACTATCCCCTATGCTAGAAGCTATAGAGCGAATTTCTCTAATTGGCAAAATACCCATCAAGACGGGGTCTATGGAGACAAGGGAATCTACACCACAGCAGAAGATTTATATAAGTGGGATCAAGCCTTATACACCAATAATTTCTTGTCTTCTAAATCAAAAGAAGATGCCTTTACCCCACGTAGCCCATGGAATGTTTCTAAAAACTATGGTTTAGGTTGGCGACTACGCACTTTTCCTAATGGGGAGAAATATGCATACCATACAGGTTGGTGGCATGGATACCAAGGAATTTTCGCTAGGTATATCAAAGATGATTTTACAGTAATCATATTATCTAATAGGTTTATCAATGGAATTTCAGACAATTCTGAATTGATCTACGAAACAGCCTCTGCATACCTCCCTCTTACAGACTTACACGGAATGCCAGGAACAGATATTCCAAACCCTAAAGCAGAAAAGAAAACCAAACCTACAGAAATTGCAGAGGGGATTACCATAGCTGCAAAATAGGATAAAGATATGGTTCAATTTACAATTGATAAAAGACCTTGATAATAAGCAAACTATCAAGGTCTTTTACCGTTCAAAACTAGCAAAATATTTAACTCCTATCGCTTTATTTATTACCAATAAAATTTAGCGTACCTAAGGTGGCAAAAATTATACCTCTTTGCGTTAAACTAAGTAGAATTCATTACTTTTGTGTAACAACAAAAGAATGAATATGATTTCATACGGTATCAAAGATTTAATAGCAAAAGGTAAAGAGACAATTCATCAAGAAGTGATTGTAAAAGGTTGGGTTCGATCTTTTCGTTCCAATCGTTTCATTGCTCTTAGTGATGGGTCAACGATTAAAAATATACAAGTCGTTATCGATTTTGAGAAATTAGATGAAGAGATATTAAATCAAATTTCTGTAGGTGCGTCTATCAAAGTTACTGGAGAAGTAGTAGAAAGCCAAGGACGTGGGCAAGACATTGAAATTCAAGCCAAATCATTAAAGGTTTATGGAAAAGTAAACCCAGAAGAGTTGCAGGAGACTATCCTTCAACCTAAAAAACATTCTTTAGAGAAATTAAGAGAACAAGCACACTTACGTTTCAGAACCAATACTTTTGGTGCTATCATGCGTGTGCGCCATGCCTTGATGTTTGCAATCCATGATTATTATAACAAAAATGGCTTTTTCTACATCAACACGCCCATCATTACAGGAAGTGATGCAGAAGGAGCTGGTGAAATGTTCACAGTTACAAACTTTGATTTAGACAATATACCCCAAGGAGAGGATCATAAAGTTGACTTTAAAGAAGACTTTTTTGGTAAAAGAACTAATCTTACCGTATCAGGACAATTAGAAGCAGAAGCAGCGGCTATGGGATTGGGTAAAGTATATACTTTTGGACCAACCTTCAGAGCAGAAAATTCTAATACTTCTAGGCACTTAGCAGAGTTTTGGATGGTAGAACCAGAAGTAGCATTCAATGATCTGGATGACAACATGGATTTGGCTGAAGATTTCATGAAATATGTGATTCAATATGCCATGGATCACTGCAAAGATGATTTAGCATTCTTGGATGAAAGATTTAACAAGGAACAAAGTCAAAAACCTAAAGATGAAAGATCAGATTTAGGATTAATAGAACGTTTAGAATATATTCTTCATAATAAATTTGTGCGCCTAAGCTATACAGAGGCCATCGAAATATTGAAAGACTCTAAACCGAATAAGAAAGGTAAATTTAAATATCCTATTGAAGCATGGGGTGCAGATTTACAATCAGAGCATGAGCGATATTTAGTGGAAAAACACTTTAAATCTCCTGTAATCTTATTTGATTACCCAGCAGAAATCAAGGCTTTCTACATGCGTTTGAATGATGATCAAAAAACTGTGCGGGCTATGGATGTTTTATTTCCTGGTATTGGGGAAATTATTGGTGGATCTCAACGTGAAGAACGTTTGGATGTACTTAAACAAAAAATGAAAGCCATGGATGTAGACCAAGAAGAATTATATTGGTATATAGATACACGCAGATTTGGAACGGTACCGCATAGTGGGTTTGGTTTAGGATTAGAGAGATTAGTATTATTTGTTACAGGTATGGGAAATATACGTGATGTAATTCCATTTCCAAGAACACCAAAAAACGCAGCATTTTAGGCTGAATCAAATATGTTAAGACAAGAACTACAACAAAAATTACAACAGAAATTATCTCCGCAACAAATTCAATTGATGAAATTGGTGCAGTTGCCGACTGTGGCTTTCGAAGAGCGCATTAAACAAGAAATGGAAGAGAATCCAGCTTTGGACGATCAACCTGACTATGATGAAGATGATCTTTTTGAAAACAAAGAAGAGGATTATGAATCTGATATAGAAGATAGAGAAAGAGACAGCATAGATGATGTAGACATCAACGTAGATGAATACTTGAGTGATGATGAATATCCTTCTTATAAATCATACACAAGCAATTATAGCTCAGACGATGATGACAAGAAGGTGCCTTACGCACAAGGAATCACTTTCTATGATCACTTAACAAGACAACTACATACTTTTCGTCTATCTGATGAAAAGCTAGAGATTGCTGATTTCTTAATAGGAAACCTTGATGAAGAAGGTTACCTACGTAGAGATTTACAAGCCATTGTAGATGATTTAGCCTTTGCACAAAATGTTTCTACTTCTGTAGAAGAGGTAAAGGATTTATTAGAAAACTATATTCAGAAATTAGATCCCACAGGCGTTGGCGCCAGAGATTTAAAGGAATGTTTATTGATTCAATTAAAAAATAAGAATCAAACTGAATCTGTTGAATTAGCTTATGATTTATTAAATAAATCTTTTGATCCATTCACTAAAAAGCATTATAAAAAATTAATGCAAAAGCATGGTATATCAGAAGATGAATTACGCGATGCGATTAGTGAGATTGAAAGTTTAAACCCTAAACCAGGGAAGGCCTTTGGAGGAAACACCAAGATTATAGAACATATCGTTCCAGACTTCACCATACGCATAGTAAACGGTGAATTAGAATTATCTTTAAATGGAAGAAATGTACCTCAACTTCACGTTTCTAGAGAGTATTCTGAAATGTTTGACACATATAAGAATACAGACAAGAAATCTAAAGACCAGAAGAAAGCGGTGTTATTTGTGAAGCAAAAATTAGATGCCGCTAAATGGTTTATCGATGCTATTAAACAACGGCAGAATACGCTAGAAGTTACAATGCGAGCCATCATGAATTACCAAAAGGACTATTTCTTGACAGGGGACGAAAGAGAAATTAGACCAATGATTTTGAAGGACATTGCAGAAATTATCCACATGGATATTTCTACCGTATCTCGTGTGGCCAATAGTAAGTATGTGAACACACCTTATGGAACTTTTTTGATTAAAAATTTATTCTCAGAATCTATGACTAATGATGATGGAGAAGAAGTTTCTACGAGAGAAATCAAGAAAATTCTAGAAGATATTGTAGAAGCAGAAAACAAACGAAAGCCACTAACGGATGAGAAATTAGCAAAACTTTTAAAAGAAAAAGGATACTCTATCGCACGTAGAACCGTAGCCAAATATAGAGAACAACTCAACATCCCTGTGGCGAGATTGCGAAAAGAAATTTAATTATTTAAATTCTATCTAAATAATCACTCGCTATCAAAGAAAATAGGAAATCCGTTGCAAATAATTTAAATTTGTGGGAAAGGAAGTCTAAAATTAAAACCAACAGATAATGGCATTTGATATTGAAATGATTAAATCTACTTATGCTAATTACAAGCAAAAAGTAGACAAAGCTAGAGAAGTTGTGGGTCGTCCCTTGACACACACAGAAAAAATATTATACACCCACTTATGGGATGGTGATGCAAATACAGAATTTGAGAGAGGTAAGTCTTACGTAGATTTTGCTCCAGATAGAATTGCATGTCAGGATGCTACAGCTCAAATGGCGTTATTACAATTCATGCAAGCGGGCAAACCCAAGGTTGCTGTACCAACTACAGTACATTGTGATCACCTGATTCAGGCTAAAGATGGTGCTACAGAAGATTTACAGCATGCCATGGACCAAAGTTCAGAGGTATTTAAATTTTTACAATCAGTTTCTAACAAATATGGAATTGGATTCTGGAAGCCAGGTGCTGGTATTATTCACCAAGTTGTATTAGAGAATTATGCTTTCCCAGGTGGAATGATGATCGGTACAGACTCACATACTGTAAACGCTGGTGGACTAGGAATGGTGGCTATTGGTGTTGGTGGTGCTGATGCTGTTGATGTAATGGCTGGTATGGCTTGGGAGCTTAAATTCCCAAAACTTATCGGTGTAAAATTAACTGGAAAATTAAGCGGTTGGTCTGCACCAAAAGATGTGATTTTGAAAGTAGCTGATATCCTTACTGTAAAAGGTGGTACAGGAGCTATTGTGGAATATTTTGGAGAAGGGGCTAAATCTATCTCTTGTACTGGTAAAGGTACTATCTGTAACATGGGTGCAGAGATTGGTGCTACAACATCTACTTTTGGGTATGATGAGAGCATGGAAAGATACCTAAGAGCTACAGATAGATCTGATGTTGCTGATGCAGCCAATGAAATCAAAGAATATCTAACAGCGGATCCAGAGGTTTACGAAAATCCAGAAAAATATTTTGATCAATTAATTGAGATTAATTTAGACGAGTTGAAACCACATATCAACGGTCCTTTCACGCCAGATTTAGCTACCGTTATTGGAGAGGACATGACTAAAAAGGCTACAGAAAATGAATGGCCATTAGATGTTGAATGGGGATTAATTGGATCTTGTACTAACTCTTCTTATGAGGATTTAACTAGAGCAGCTTCTATTGCCAAACAAGCGTTAGACAAAAAATTAAAACCAAAAGCAGAATTTGGAATCAACCCAGGTTCAGAGCAAATCCGCTTTACGGCAGAGCGTGATGGGTTATTAAAACAATTTGAAGATTTAGGAGCTACAATTTTCACCAATGCTTGTGGACCATGTATTGGACAATGGGCTAGGTACAAAGACCCTAAAAATGCACCTAAAAACTCTATTATTCACTCATTTAATAGAAATTTCGCTAAACGTGCAGATGGAAACCCTAATACTCATGCATTCGTAGCTTCGCCTGAAATGGTAGCCGCTATCGCAATTTCTGGTCGTCTAGATTTTGATCCAACAAGAGATAAGTTGATAAATGAAGATGGTGAAGAAATCATGTTGGATGAGCCAAGAGGAATGGAACTGCCAGAAAAAGGGTTTGCTGTGGAAGATGCGGGATACCAAGCGCCAGTAGTAGATGGTTCTAAAGTGGATATTGTAGTAGCAGAAGATTCTGATAGATTACAATTACTAGAACCTTTTGAGCCAATTGGAACAGAAGTTCATGACGCCAAATTATTAATTAAGGCTTACGGTAAATGTACTACAGACCATATTTCTATGGCGGGACCATGGTTACGTTATAGAGGTCACTTAGATAATATTTCTAACAACTTACTAATTGGTGCTGTGAATGCGTTTAACATGAAGACTAACTTTGTTAAAAATCAGTTAGACGGGGAATATGGACCAGTACCAGATACTGCTCGTGCATATAAAGCTGCGGGTGTACCATCTGTAGTGGTTGGTGATCATAACTATGGTGAAGGATCTTCTCGTGAGCATGCTGCTATGGAGCCAAGACATTTAGGGGTTGTAGCTGTAATTGTAAAATCTTTTGCACGTATCCACGAGACCAATTTGAAAAAACAAGGTATGCTGGGATTAACGTTTGCTAATGAGGCTGATTATGATTTAATTCAAGAAGACGATTCATTTGACTTTATCGATTTAGATCAATTTGCACCAGACAAGCAACTTACTTTGGTAGTTACACATAAAGATGGGTCTAAAGACACTATCAAATTGAACCATACGTATAACCAAAGCCAAATTGACTGGTATAATGAAGGTTCTGCACTTAATTTAATCAAAAAGCAAAACGCTCAATAATTAAATTAAATAGTAAATTTTATAAAATCCTGTGAGCAATCGCAGGATTTTTTTGGTTTTAATCTTTAATTTTGAAAAGCGTGTTTAATTTCAAGGCTTATGAAAATATCATTTAAAAACGACTATAGCGAAGGTTGTCATCCAAAAATTTTAGAACGATTGGTTGAAACCAATTTAATTACCACCGTAGAAGGAAATTATGGAGAAGACAGGTTTTCTGAGAATGCTAAAAGTCTCATTCATGAGCATCTTCAAAGCCCTGCAAGTGATATTCATTTAGTCTCTGGGGGCACGCAAGCCAATCTATTAGTGATTTCTGCCATGTTAAGACCTTTTGAAGCAGTAATCGCAGTGGATACTGGGCATATTGCAACCCATGAAACTGGGGCTATAGAAGCAACAGGACATAAAGTAATTACCGTGGCATCTGATGGTGGTAAAATAGAAATCTCTAAAATTAAAAGCGTTTTAAAAGAGCACCATTTTGAGCATATGGTAAAACCTAGAATGATTTACATTTCTAATACCACTGAATTAGGGAGCGTTTATAATAAAACAGCGTTAAGTGAACTTAAGAAGTTTTGTGAAGAACATGATTTATATTTATTTCTAGATGGTGCTAGACTGGGAAGCGCCCTAGCAGCAGAAAGCAGTGATTTAAGCTTGAAAGATTTGGCACGATTAACGGACGTATTCTATATAGGTGGAACAAAAAATGGAGCATTACTGGGAGAAGCCATTGTAATCAACAATCCACTATTGCAACCATACTTCCGATATCACACCAAGCAAAAAGGTGCTTTATTGGCGAAAGGTAGAGTTTTAGGAATTCAGTTTGAAACGTTATTTACAGACGATTTATTCTTTAAAATAGGTCAAGAAATGAATGAAAAAGCCATGAAACTGGCTAAAGGAATTAAAGATAAAGGTTATCATTTTTATCTACCTCCAACTTCTAACCAAATATTTCCTATTCTAGACCATGATTTACTGGCTACCTTAAAAAATGATTTCGAGTTCACGCCTTGGCTCGAAATGGATGAAAATAACACAGCCATTCGGTTAGTTACCTCTTGGGCAACACCCGAAAGTAATATTTCTAAATTCTTAAAAAAACTACCAATTAAAATTGTAAATTAACGGTTTCAAAACACAAGTTTTATGGAAGCTACCATTAGAATGCAAAAAAAGAATGATCAGAAAACCACAATTTGGAGCCAGTTTATACCCTTAATTTCGGTTTTCTTTTTCTGGGGTTTTGTAGCGGCAAGTAATGACATCTTGATTCCTGTCTTCAAAAAGGAATTTGATTTAACCAATTTCCAGAGTCAGTGGGTAGCTTCTGCGTTTTACATCGCTTACACCGTAGGTTCTTTAATCTATATGGGGATTTCTAAAATGAAGGGAAGAGATATTATCAACCAAATTGGTTATAAAAATGCGTTGATTACAGGGCTCGTAATTTCCTCCTTAGGTACCCTTTTATTTATCCCTGCTGCCAATACACGTTCCTTCCCCCTCATGCTATCTGCTCTATTTGTGGTAGGTTTAGGCTTTTCATTACAACAAACTGTTGCAAATCCATTAGCCATATTAATGGGTCCTAAAAAAACAGGATCTCAAAGGTTAACCCTCGCAGGTGGTATCAATAATTTAGGAACCACCATCGGCCCTCTTATCGTAACCTACGCTATATTTGGTAGTGTATTATCTGGAAATGAGACTGCAAGCATAGAGAGCGTAAAAACTCCTTATCTATTTTTAGGGGGAGCATTCCTCCTAGTGGCAATCATATTAAAATTCACTGATCTTCCAGACAAAGAAGAAACGGAAGAGGTTGAAGAAGATAATGCGTCCGGTATTCGTACTTCGAGATCTTCTGCGCTCAAATACCCCCAATTATTACTTGGTATGATTGGAATTTTTGTATACGTGGGTGTTGAAGTAGCTACAGCCGCCAACTTGCCCGCCTACATGGAGACCACCATGGGGTTCCATACCAAAGATGTAGCACCCTATGTATCGCTCTATTGGGCAAGTTTAATGATTGGTAGATGGTCTGGCGCTGTAGAGGCCTTTAACCCTGCAGCAGGTTTATTAAAATTTTTAAAATTTCTAGCACCTTATTTAGCATTTGGCGTATTCTTGGCGGTAAATGCTATCTCGCAACATGATTTAACGCCATTCTACACTTATGCCTTTATAATTTTGATACTTATCGCAGCTGATATGTTAAGCAAAGGAGATCCAATTCGTATGTTATTACTCTTTAGTAGTTTAGGTATCGTAGCATTGCTCGTAGGAATTTTCAGTACGGGAATGGTAAGTATATATGCTATAACCAGCGTAGGACTATTTTGTAGTACACTATGGCCTTGCATCTTTACCATTGCGGTTGCAGGTCTTGGGAAACATACCAATGAGGGAAGTAGTTACCTCATCATGATGATTTGTGGTGGTGGAATCATCTCTGCGCTACAAGGGTACATAGGGGATATTGTAAGTATTAAACTGAGTTATTTCGTAGGAATTGCATGTTTTAGCTATTTGGCTTTTTATGCAATTCAATCTAGAAATATTCTTAAAAAACAAGGCATTAATTTCAATGAACTAGAAGCTTAAATTTTATTCGTTTTTTTTTAATTATTGAAACATCAAAAGCCTACGTATACATTGTGATATATAGGCTTTTTTCATTTTTAAAACAGATTATTCTTCATAAAAGTAAGATTCAGCTCACTAGGTGCTATAGGTTTTTTGCCAAAACTACTTTCTACTAATTAATAAAACCTTATTTTTGCACCAAATTTAGTTCTTTATGTTAGGGAGAAGACAGTTACGGGCCAAGGCCATGCAAGCATTATACTCATATTACCGTGGTAATCAAGATATCCGCTTAGTAGAAAAAAACATGTTGAAAGGTGTACGGGATGTCGAGGATTTATATTATGCATTGTTATCGCTCATATTGGCAGTAAAAGAAGAAGCTGAAAAGAAAATAGATGTTGGATTAGCTAAAAACTTTCCAACAGAAGAAGAGAAACACCCACGCAAAAAATTTGTCAACAATCCTATTTTTGAAATTCTAGAGAATCAAGAAGAGTTAAAGGACTTCTCTGCTAGGAACAAAAACTTAAACTGGCGTGTAGAGAATATATATCCTGCTAAAATTTTAAAAGCTTTTACAGAAGGTAATTCTTATAAGAATTATATGAAATCAGAAGAAAGCTCTTTTGAAGATCATAAGAAAATCATTTCTCACTTATTTATCAATTACATAGCAGATTATGATGAGGTAACAAGTTTCTTAGAAGATCAGAATATCAATTGGGCTGATGATTTACATATTGCCAATACGATGGTTGTAAATACAATCAAGTCCTTCAATAGTGATGGAATCAACAATTTATTCACACTCTTATTGGATGAAGAGCATATAGAATTCACTAGAGAATTATTAAAAAAAGCCATCAATAACGAGCAAGTATTATCTAAACTAATCGATGAGAAAGCTCAGAATTGGGATTTTGAACGAATTGCTTTAGTCGATAGACTTATCTTGCAAATGGCGCTTACAGAATTTTTATATTTCCCAAGCATTCCTCCTAAAGTTACGATCAACGAGTACGTAGAAATGGCTAAAAGTTATTCTACCCCAAAAAGTAAGACTTTTGTGAACGGAATTCTAGATAAAACGTTGAAAGACTTACAAGAGGAAGGAAAAATACGTAAGAGTGCTAGAGGAATGATGTAATTTATTAACTTTGTGTAAAATATAGTATATTATGAAAATAGTGAAGTTATCATTTATAGCATTGTTTGCGAGTATAGCAATCTCATGCGAAAAGAAAAGTGAAGTTACAGACGCCGCTACTTTAGACAATCCTAATACTGAAGAGGTTGCTGACCATACTGGGCATGACCATGACCTTTCAACGAATGTAGAAACACCAGTTGCTGCAGAAGATGCTCCAGTATTATCTTTAGAACAAGATACTTATGATTTTGGAGATGTTACTGCAGGTAGCACAACAGACAAGGTTATTGAATTTACCAATACGGGTAAAAGCCCTTTATTAATTCAGAGCGCAAGTGCGTCTTGTGGATGTACTGTTCCAGAATATTCTAAAGAGCCAGTAGCTCCAGGAGAAAAAGGAAAATTAACAGTAGCATTCTCTGCACCACAGATCAATGGTACACAGACTAAAACGGTAACTTTAAACACCAATACAGGTAAAAAAGTAGAAACTTTTAGAATTAAGGCTAATGTAGTAGGTGGTAGTGAGCGTCAAGCGCCACAGCCAAGTCAACCACTACCTGCACCAAATTTAGGAAACGTAAATTAAATATATAAAATTAGTATTATGGGAGGTGAAAGTATGATGACTTTTGTGTTTTTCGGGTTAATGTTTGTCGTGATGTATTTCTTCATGATTCGTCCGCAAATGCAGAGACAAAAGAAAGAAAGAACATTTCAAGAAAGTTTAAAAGTGGGTGATAGAGTGGTTACTACTTCTGGAATTCATGGCAAAGTGAATGAAATTTCAGATGGTATCATTACCATAGAAACCAATGCAGGGAAAATCAGGTTTGAAAAATCTGCCATCTCTCAAGAACTTTCTACAGCAAGATACGGTAAAACAGAAAAGTAATTTTCTTATAATACAATATCAGTAAAGAGTAAAAAAGCCAGAAATTTTTAATTTTTCTGGCTTTTTTATTTTATTTAAATCTAGTTTAATTCAATCACTTAGATTCCGGTTGGTAATCAAATCCATTGGGATGAAATTGCTTCACCTCTGCTATATTCTCCTCTACTCTAGCGGTTAATGATTTTCTATAATCTTCTATAGCTTCTCCAACTTTTTCATCAAAACTTCCAATCATTCTAGCAGCTAATAAACCTGCATTCTTTGCTGCATCAAGCGCTACCGTCGCCACGGGAATCCCATTAGGCATTTGCAAAATACTTAATATACTATCCCAACCATCTATGGAGTTTCTAGATTTAATAGGAACGCCAATCACAGGCAAAGAAGTCATAGAAGCAACCATTCCTGGTAAATGCGCTGCACCTCCGGCTCCTGCAATAATAATTTTAACACCTCGTTTTCTTGCAGTTTTAGCATATTCAAACATTCGCTCGGGTGTTCTATGAGCAGATATTAAAGTTAATTCGTAAGAAACTCCCAATTGTTGTAAAATTTCTTCTGCATCTTTCATAATGGGTAGATCATTTTTACTCCCCATAATAATACTCACCTGTGGTTGGTCTACATGCATAATTATAATATTTATCTGATTTTAAAAGTAAGAAATTTAATCTGCACCTAAAAGCCTTTTTTATAAAATGATGGTCTGTAAATAAATCACTAAATTTGCAATCTCAAAAATTACGAAATATGAAATGTGGAATCGTAGGATTACCCAATGTTGGTAAGTCAACTTTATTCAATAGTTTATCTAGTGCCAAGGCACAATCTGCCAACTACCCGTTCTGTACGATAGAACCCAATGTTGGGGTGGTACAAGTGCCAGATACCAGATTACCAATTCTAGAAAAATATGTAAACCCAGAACGCGTTGTTCCTGCCAATGTAGAGATTGTGGATATCGCAGGTCTTGTGAAAGGAGCTAGTAAGGGAGAAGGTTTAGGGAATAAATTCTTGGCCAACATTAGAGAATGTCAAGCGATTATCCACGTATTACGCTGTTTTGAGAATGATAACATTACCCATGTAGAGGGAAGTGTAGATCCTATTAGAGACAAGGAAATTATAGATACAGAATTACAGTTCAAGGATCTAGAAACGGTAGAAGCTCGTCTAGAGAAAATTAAAAGACAAGTAAAAACTGGCGACAAAGAAGCAAAAGCAGCAGAGGCTGTTTATCAAAAAACATTAGATCACTTAGAACAAGGGAAAAACACCCGCCAATTAGAATGGTCTGAATCAGAACAAGAAATCTTTGACGAATTGCATTTATTAACTGCGAAACCTGTGCTATATGTATGTAACGTAGATGAAGCATCGATTAAAACAGGAAATAAATTTGTAGAAGCAGTCAAAGAAAATGCAAAAGATGAAAATGCGCTGGTGATTATGCTAGCTGCACAAGTAGAAGCAGATATCATGGAGATGGAAACTTATGAAGAGCGCAAAATGTTCTTGGATGAGTTAGAATTAGATGAGCCTGGGGTGAATAAATTAATTAGAACGGCTTATGAACTTTTAAATCTACAGACTTACTTTACGGCTGGTGTTAAGGAAGTACGTGCTTGGACTATTCATAAAGGAGATACGGCACCACAAGCTGCTGGAGTTATTCACTCTGATTTTGAGAAAGGTTTTATACGTGCAGAAGTAATTCATTTTGAGGATTATGAAAAATATGGCTCTGAAGCTAAAGCGAGAGAAGCTGGTAAATTAAGTATAGAAGGTAAAGATTATGTAGTACAAGATGGTGATGTAATGCATTTTAGATTTAATGTATAATCACCTTTTCTTCCTTTTTTAAAACTGAATTATAATTTTAAATATTAAATATGTCTGAAACAGTTGTTCCTTGCCCAAAATGTGGCTCTGAGTTTACTTATGAAAATCCACCTTTAATGGCATGCACGCAATGCTTCTTTGAATGGAATCCAGAAGAATTAGCTAAAGAAAAAGAAAAGGCTGGTAAAACATTTGATATCAATGGGAATGAATTACAAGATGGTGATGATATCATCGTGATGAAAGACCTTCCTGTAAAGGGAATGCCGAAACCTGTAAAAGCAGGAACTAAAGTAAAAAATATTCGTCTTGTTGAAGGTGACCATGATATTGATTGTAAGATTGATGGGTTTGGCAAAATGGGATTAAAGTCTGAATTTGTAAAAAAGGCCTAAGGCACATTTTTTGTTTAATACTTAGAAACCTTAAGTGATTGAAGGTTAGTTTTGATATCATAGGTTTTATGACCTTTATATTTAACTAGCCTTTTTTAATTCTTATATCTTTAAGTAACTTAAACAAAAAAATTATGAATTTCGCCCATATATTAAAAAACCAACAGACATTCTTCAATTCTAATGCGACCAAAGAACTTTCTTTTAGAAAAGAACAACTTACTAAATTAAAAGAAGTGCTGAAATCCAATGAAGACTTGCTGTATGAAGCCATTCAAAACGATTTCGGAAAGTCTAGATTTGATACTTACACCACAGAAATCTCTCTGATATATAACGAAATTAATTATTATTTAAAGAATCTGCATATTTTGGCTAGGCCTGATAGCGTTTCTACTAACCTTGTAAATCAAGTAGGATTTAGTAGTATCTATCCAGAGCCACTAGGCGCTACTTTGGTGATAGGCGCATGGAATTACCCTTATTATTTATCTTTAACACCTATGATCGCATCCATGGCAGCAGGTAATACTGTTATTCTAAAACCCAGTGAAGTAGCAGAACACACGATGCTTGCCATGCAAAAAATTATTAATGATAATTTTGAATATTCTTATCTATTTTGTGCGACTGGCGGAGTGCCAGAAACAACAGAGATTTTAAAACTAAATTTTGATAAAATATTCTTTACTGGAAGTTCCCGGGTAGGTAAAATAGTTTATGAAGCTGCTGCTAAAAACCTAACACCTGTTACCCTTGAACTAGGCGGAAAATCACCTACAATCATAAGTAAAGAGGCCCATTTAAAAGTGGCTGCCAAGCGTGTGGTTTGGGGTAAATTTTTGAATGCTGGTCAAACATGTGTAGCTCCAGATTATGTATATGTGGAAAAAGAAGCTAAAGAAGCATTTCTACATCATCTAGTCTCATACTTAGAAGAATTTAACTATAAAGAAAATAGTGAGCACTACACTAGAATTATTAATAAAAAGCATTTTGACCGCCTAACAAGTTATATAGAAAAGGATAAAATTGTGTATGGTGGAAAATCCAATGCAGAAAGCCTATATATTCAACCAACCGTGATGCAGCATATTACTTGGGAAGATGAGGTAATGCAAGAGGAGATATTTGGTCCCATATTACCAATTTTAACTTATGAAACCTTAGACGATGTTTTTGCAAAAATTAAAGCCAATCCAAAACCTTTAGCCGCCTATATGTTCACAAACAATAATGATGAGAAAGAAAGGTTTAAATCTGAAATTTCTTTTGGTGGAGGTTGTATAAATGATACAGTAATGCATTTAAGCAATGATTCATTACCATTTGGAGGTGTTGGAAATTCTGGAATTGGTAACTATCATGGCAAACATGGTTTTCTAACCTTTTCTCATCAAAAGAGTATTTTGCACCGAGCGACTTGGGCAGAGCCTAACTTAAAATATCCCCCTTACACAGATAAAAAACTAAGTTGGATAAAAAAAGTCATGGGATGAGACTTTTCATGATATGAAAGGATACCTTCATTCAACTTCAGATTGACCTATAGAAGCCAATTGACTATCCTGTCATACTAAATAGACTTCAGGATCTGAAACAGATCTCCACAACAAATTATTCATAAACTTAAAATACCACTTGACTGTTTATTATCAAGTGGTATTTATTATATAGATCTTATCATAATGAAATTATAGATTGTGATAACGATCTTCAATCGGCTCATGAATATCGGCTATCAGCCTACTCATATAAGGCCCAACAAAGATTTGTTCTGGATCCAAATTTTCTCTAATCTGCATGAAATCATGCCATTTAGGATACACCTTTTCAAAATATGAGGCCTCTAGGTTATGCATTTTACCCCAGTGTGGACGAACCTCATATTTTTTAGCGATCTCCTGCATATCATAGAAATATTCTGGCACATGATTTTTCCAATAGGTATGAAACGCGAAATATACCGCATCTCTTTTATATGTGGGGCTCAACCATATGTCATCCGCTTTTACCCATCTAATTTCTATGGGAAATACCACAGGATATTGTTTCTCTTCTATCCTCACATTAATTTCTGTGAAGAATTCTTGAAAGTGCTCGGCAGGAATATTTAACTCCATTTCCTTGAACCTTACCATGCGTTCCGTGGCTAGAATTTTATTATAATCATTGATCCGCACATCTGTACCGATGAAATTCGTCATCAATTGATTTATCTTCTTAGCTTTCAATTTCCATTTGTAAGAAAGATTACATACCGCATTTAATGCGTAATTTTCTATAATATGCTGATTGACATAATTCTTCCAATGGGGATCATGAATAGGTTCATCTGTAATGCTCATTTTTTTCATCATGGCTTTCTCTGTCATCGGAAACCAGAAAAACTCTAAATTCCTGTGATTTTGAAGCATCTCTGGGATTTGAGGTAAAATATCAAAAAAGTTGACTAAACTTTTTTCTACTTTCAGTTTATAAGCCTCTACCAACTGTAATTTAATCTTTACCATGACTCCGAATAAACCCATGGCCACCCGACCAGCCTCAAAAAGTTGGGGGTTTTTCTCTTTCGAACATTCCAATAATTCTCCCGCTGCATTTACAATCCAAAAAGCTACAATTTGATTAGAAATTCCATGAAGGTTAATCCCCGTTCCATGTGTTCCCGTACTGGTTGCACCTGCCAATGTTTGCAAATCAAAATCGCCTAAATTCTCTTGTGCCAAACCATGTTCTAAAATCAATTCTCCTGCTCGCCTCACCGTGGTACCAGCCCAAAAGGTAATCTGTAGATTATCTTTATCTACTTCTATAATGCCACTCATCTCATTGATAGACAACAACACATCGTCTGACTCACAAAGCCTCGTAAACGAATGTCCAGAACCAGCTACACGAATCTTTCTACCCTGAGCTTTAGCCATTAATACTGCCTCTTGCACATCTTCTATTGTCCTAGCTTCTATATAGTTTTTAGGTTCAAACTTTACGGTTTCAGACCAATTCTTCCAAATCATGGCATTTAATTTTTAATGTACTCTAATTTAATATTCTTCATAAAAAGCATTGACCATCTCCCCTATAAGTTGTCACTGTATCTATTAATTCCCCTTTAGAAAATAGTTTTAATTCATTAAATCTTTCACATAATTCTCCAGCCTTGGCATGGCGAAAAACAGCAAAATTCGTTTGATTTAAATCTATTGGTTCTTTTACTTGAATCGGTGTTTGCACTTCTCCACATCCTTCTTCCTTCACTAATTTACCCTCTGGATAGACTAATAAAGGTTGTTTATCTGTTCCAATTTGTCCAGAAGCAATGTAACCACCACCCAAGGCCGTATAATAATTAGGTTTCGGTTTTCGGCATAATTCCAAAACAAAACCTGCAGCTGGCCTGTGATTAAAATTATTGAACCCATCAAAATACCAAGGTTGATATAATCCAGAGCCAAAAGTAACTTCTGTTACCACCTCATCTTGTGAAACAATCTCTAAACTTCCAGTTCCACCAGCATTAAAGTAATCGAGCGTAATTCCTTGGGCTTGAATTAAGTCTGATACCATTTTTCTCTGTTCTTTTATTCTGGGTAAAGACTTCCTTTTTAAAAACCTTAAAATAGGGTTCAATAAATGTCCCTTTTTGCTATCAGCCACACCTGCAATTTGCGCATCATAAGTCATTACCCCTTTTAAAGCCAAGCCAGGATATTTATTCAATTCTATCAAAAAACTCTTCACATCCTCCATGCTATGAATGGATGAACGATAAACTCCAAAGTAAATGCCCATAAAATCCATCGAAACATCCACATCCATAGAAATCGGAATCACCATATCATATTTCTCTGCATAGTTTTGGAGTTTTTCTAAATGATAAGGTGTATCTACCGTTAAGTAAATCTTTTTCCCCCGCTTTAGGGCAACCGCTAACCTTTCCATCTCCCCTTCTTGTACACTTGGATAAGCAACCATCAAATCATCAAAACCTAACCCCTCTAAATACAAAGCCTCTGAAAGGGTAAAGCACATCCACCGACTTACATGGCCCAAATCTCTAGCTCGTTCTAGCATTGCAACAGACCGCACAGATTTAGTTGCCAATCGGATAGGTTTATCACCACATCTTTGTAATAATTGCTTTAAGTTATAATCAAAGGCATCCAAATCCACAAAAGCAAATGGCTTTTGTAGCTGACTAAAATTAGCATAATATGTTGAGAAGTTATGTTTCATGTATATTAATAGAATATAGATAAATTTGAATATATTAGAGGAATATACCTCACTTTTAACGTTTACACTATATAACTTTATCCAATAAAAAAATCCTTACAGAATATAGCTGTAAGGATTAAAGTAAATTTCTAGTAAATTTTATATAATAATCAAATTCTTATGAAAAATTTAGTTGTATCTAACAATGTTAAAGCACACACTAGGGTAAGAATTAGAAGTTCTTTTTTGAGTAAAATAAGAAATTTCAAAGAAAAAAGGATTTATATTTTCAGTATTATCTGCGTAACATCAGTAAACAAAATAAGACTTCCAGATTGTTCCAAATCCCAGCTAATATTACTTGAAACTCTTTCCCATGTATTGGGTGGCATAGAAAAATAGGAAGCTCCTCTATTGTTATCACCTTTTGTTAATCCTTGAACCGTGTTTGGGTCATTGTGTTTAAACCAAATATCGTTACCAAAGGACGAACCAGTTCTAGTACGAAATTCAAATTAAACCTCCCCATCGTCATACAATAAAATGTTACGTGCTGCCGCCTCACTAAAATTTTGTGTAGTTGATGCATAGCATCTTGTGTTTGCTCTCACAGGTGGTAAAGGAGTAACACCTAACACCCCATTTTCATTAGCAACCACTGTACCTGCAGTTTCAAAAATTTGATCCTTATTAGCAGAGCGCGTGCCATCTGGTTTTGTGAACATATTATCCACACCCTCTCTAGGTAAATCTTGAATTCTCACAGTTCCATTGACGTCTAACATTTCTGTAGGCTCTTCAGTTTCTACGCCTACTTGAGCCGACAATGACCCTAACGATAAAACCGTTAACATTAATAAAGTAAATTTCTTTTTCATTGATTTAATTTTTTGCTAAAATAAGGAGAATTAAATAATTAAACAAATGTCATACAATTTGTTAACATTAAAATAATCAAACTACTATAAGGAAATAAATCACTTATAGGCATTTAATAATGGTGTTTGGTTTTACATTGAAATTTACGATTCAGAAACTGTTTCATTAGGCATTTGCTCTATTAAAGATTCTAAAGACGATGGGGTGAAGCATTTCTATGAGAAACCACAAGTTACTGTAATAGTCGATTCAAGGCGTACTCATAGAAAATCATCAATTAGAGCCTGATGTAGAGTTATACAACACACCATAGTCATTGCTGAGCAGAGAGATAAGCAACAATTAAAGAAGATAGTTGAAGTTTAATTCAATGAAGTGAAATAAATATTCTTAAAAAATGAATAAAAAGAAATTCAGTGTTATCATTTCAATCATAAAAGTTTAAATGAATAGTTGCTTACCTTGCCAATAATTGTGAAACCATTATGAAAAAAGATATCGAACACAGACAGGATATAGATTTATTAATGGAGAAATTCTATGGCAAAATCCGTAAAGATGAGCTCTTAGGTCCCATATTCAACCATCATATTGCAGAAGATAAATGGCCAGCACATTTAGTAAAAATTGGTGATTTTTGGGAGACCAATCTTTTTGGCATTCCAAAGTTTAAAGGAAACCCAACTGCTAAGCATATCAATGTAGATAAAGAAGCTAACTATGGTATTACACAAAAACATTTTGGGCAATGGTTAATTTTATGGTTTCAGACGATAGATGAGTTATTTAAAGGAGATAAAGCTAATCGCGCTAAAAATGCTGCACGCATGATGGGCACCAAACAATTTCTCGCTATGTGGTACAATCGCCCAGAGAATAAGGGAAGGTGAAAATTATAGAACCCTTTTCGGATTATAAATAATGTAATAGTATATAAACGATGTAAATTTTAAAGTTATAAAATTATTTTAATCATCTATCTTCATTATTCTTGTGAGAGGGAATGTTATTTGCTTAGTTCTTTCACCATGGTATAAAGACCTGGAAACATCATTTATTAATAATTAAATCTATGTTGTCTTTTAAATCAAGTCTGTTAGTGAATTCATCATCTCAATTCTACATAAACTGACCAAGCCATTTGTGAAAATCACTTAATTATTATATTACTAACATCTTGCAGGAAGAATGGAAATTAATAATATAATTCTCTAAAATTAATCAAATAATACGTCATGACTAAGCAAGTAGTCATAAACAAAAAAAGACCACATCGCTTGAAGTGGTCTTTCTATAAATGTTCTAAGTTATTATTTTAGTTTCTCAGAATCCAGTTTTCCCCATTAAATATGGCTAACGCTTTTCTAGTAGTATCATAACAAATCATTCCTGCTTTTGGCGATTGAATATTTTCTACACCAGCAACTTTTGGCAAAGCTAATGCCCTGTCATTAGAGTCTAAAACTAAAACACCTGTAGCGGATGGGGCTGCATTTATATTAGAAATAACCACTCCTTCTGAATTTAATTCTGGATAAGTACTCACATCATGTGTTGCAATATTACTTGCATCTACTGGTGTTTCTGTCAATGGAACCCAAGTAGCAGTGTTGTCATTAACATATACTGCACCTTCCGTTGCATTATATAATAAGGTTCCTGATTCTGTCCCAGCTGTGGATGGATCTGCTACATACGGTAACAATATCCCTCCATTGGCATTGTCTGGAAAGTCCAAAATTGCTTTATCTGATACATCCTCAGTTTCGATACCCACTTGGGCATTCACACTTAAGGTGAATGCAACTAGGGCTGTAATGGTATATATAAACTTTTTCATATTTGTGATATTAATTGATTAAATATTAAGGCTTTGTATTTGTACAGGTATCACTTGAGATACAGTTCCAAGTCATCTTACCATCATTGGTATTATCGTAGAACATCTTTAAACAATTCGCTTCATTGTCCCAAACAATCATACCTTCTTCCACACCAGCATTTACATCTGAACCTATGGTATTCTCAATATCTGCAGTGGCAGCAAATCTTGGAATAATAAATCCTTTGGTTGTTGACTCTAATACGATATACGCTCCTAATTTATTATTAGCACTAGATAACCATTCTTGGTTATTTCTATCTAAAGTAGAAATACCTACTTGGGTTGTTTTAATGCTGTCTGAATTACTATTAGGTATTATTTCGCAATTTGGCTTTGATTCTCCAAATACTCTTGGGTTTTTATCAACGATATCCATAATACCATCTCCATCTGTATCTGTTGTACCATCTACAATTCCATCTCCGTTTGCATCTACACTTGGATCTTGGCTTTGAGGTGGTGTTGATCCCGAACCATAAGGCTCTGTGTCTATTGAATCAGGTATCCCGTCTCCATCAGAATCAGTTTGTTGATAATCTGGAATGCCGTCCCCATTTGTATCGGTGGGTGGTGTAATTGTAGCATTAAAACTATCATCTCCGTTTTCTAATGAATTCGCTAAACCGTTATCTCCATAAGGACCGTCTACCATTCCATCACCATCTGCGTCTACAGCATCCGGATTACCCTCGTCCACATCATTAATTCCATCATTATCTGAATCTAAGTCTAAGTAATCTGGCACCCCGTCTCCATCGGTATCTATTGGACTTTCTGGATTTGGTCCTGCTTCAACTGAGTCTAAAATTCCATCATTGTCTGAATCAATATCTAGGAAATCTGCTTGACCGTCTCCATCGGTATCAAAGTTGTCATTTACGCCATCACCATTTACATCTACTAACCCTGGATATGTCGAATCTAAATAATTCGGAATACCATCATTGTTGTCGTCTGCTAATGGATCCACATCATCTTTCGTCTCCATATAGTTAGGAATACCATCACCATCAGAATCACAAAAGTCTGTTACAAGTACTGTCTTATATTGCCCAGCTTCATAATTGAAAGTTCCTTCATTTGGAATTTCAACTTGAGTAATTGTATATGTATAGGTGTACCCTGCACTTATCTTACCTGATAAATTTAAGAAATATGTTTGATATACATCACGCGGGTCAGATGTAGGGATTTCGTCTGATGTCTCTTCTATTCTATCTGCAGAATTTGCATCTATCACAAGTCCATCTGTTCTCTCTATAGTTCCATCTAGGTTATTTGTCTTTATCAAACTATAGGTAATTATAATGTGCTTTGCTGGTAAATCTAAAACAGTTCCATCTTGTCTAGCCGCTTTATTTGATCTAGCAGTGAATGCCACCTCTGATGGTGTTGCTACACAAGAATTATTAATAGCTACGTCTGTATACGTTGTGTAATCTGAGGGCGTCCCTGTATTTTGTCTATCTGCCGATAATACTAGTGGTGCTGGAGTGGTTGGTTCAACTATAGGACACTCTAATGGATTACATACAAATGCATTATAATCAACTGTTACCGCACTCAATTGTTGTGTATTTCCAGTACCTAATCTAAATCCAGTACCAAAAGAACCATTCGGATAATTAGTAGTATTTGGGGCAAATTGCAAACTATTATTTTTTAAAGAACCTATATTACTTCTATATAAACCTGCTCCATTCTCTAAATAGATATCCGATCTACCATTAGCACTGTTATTACTAGCGTCTCCATTAATGTTATTCCCAAAGAATTTATTGCTGTCTATTATATCAATCTCATTTCCAGAGACCCCTCTATCCAGAACAGATATTGCGCCACCACGATTGGTAGCGGTATTATTTAAGAATATGTTATTAATAATATTTGCATCCGTGTTCGTTCCTGTGAAAAAGTTAATTGCTCCTCCAAAGTTCCCTGCTACATTACTATCGTATTTAGAGTTTCTCAAATCAAATGTATGGCCTGCTAAAGTATTAACATATAGAGCTCCTCCATCATCACCAGCAATATTGTTATCAAAAATAATATTATCTGTAGAAATACTATAGTAATACACCCCAATTGCCCCACCACTATTTTCTGACTTGTTATTTACAAAATAAGAGTTTGAAATATCTAACAACCCATTTGAGTTTATCGCGGCATTATTGGCGAAAATTGCACCACCATCATCAGCAGAGGTATTATTTAAGAAAGTTACAGAACTAATTGTATGATTCTGTGGGCTGTTAAAGAATATAGCGCCACCACTGCCATCTGCCGTAGCATTATTTGCAAAATAAGCAGAATTAATAGTGGTTTCATTGTCTGACCATAGGGCTCCTCCCAAATCATTAGCATTATTATTCTCAAAATAAGAACAACCATCTATTAGAGTAGAACTTCTGTTAGAATAAATAGCACCTCCATTCTGTTCTGATCCATTTTCAAAGAATGTAGAATTATTAACACTAAAACTACTAGATCCATAAGCTGCAACAGCCCCACCATTACCGGCAGAATTACCAGGAAACCAACGATTTGCATCATTATTGCAAAATACAGAGCCTGTTATACTAAATGGTTCAGATGAGTTCACCATGATAGCACCACCACTGAAAGCTGTAGTAAAGTTTTCTTTAAATTTAGAATTGATAATATTTACTTCCTTAGCTACAGCACCAGTACCAATTACATTAGAGGCTATATGAATTGCTCCACCACGCCCAGCAGCTCCCCCGAGCCCCGCATGATTCGCAAGAAATTCATCATTTGTTATGGTAACAGAATTCTTAACTGAAGCAATACCACTACATGGGTAATTACCACTTACATAGATTGCTCCTCCAGAATGTCCTGAGTAATTATCTTGCCATAAATTACCTACTGATATAAACTCTCCAGAATTGCGAAAATCTAATACACCTCCATACCCACCTCGATTTCCTAAAAAAGTGTTATTACGTAAAGTAAGAATAGGAAAATTTGTTATTCTAAATATAGCGGCCGCTTGATATTGTGCTGTTCCCCTTTTAATATTTAAAAATTTACTATTTTCTACTATCATTGATGATTGCCCTTGATCTACATTACAATTTAAACGTAAATCAAAAAGTCC
>JBPCUN010000036.1:0-6233 GCA_051011115.1 Weeksellaceae bacterium | reverse complement strand
CAGCCATGGTACCATAAGTAATGATTTGTGCTACATTAGAACTTCCATATTTGTCTACCACCCAACGAATAATATCTTCTCTACCTCGGTCATCAAAATCAATATCAATATCGGGTAGGGATACACGGTCAGGATTCAAAAAACGCTCAAAAAGTAAATCATATTTGATTGGATCTACATTGGTGATTCCAACACAATACGCTACTGCAGAACCTGCTGCAGAACCACGACCTGGCCCAACCGAAACGCCCATTTTGCGAGCCTGTGAAGTAAAATCCTGTACAATTAAGAAATAACCAGGATATCCAGTGTTTTCAATGGTTTTAAGCTCAAAGTCCAAACGTTCTCTGATTTCATCTGTGATTTCACCATATCTTTCTTTGGCTCCTTCATAAGTTAAATGTCTCAGATAAGCATTTTCTCCTCTTACACCACCATCAATTTCGTCTTGAGGATCTTTAAACTCTTCTGGTATATCGAATTTAGGAAGTAGAACATCTTGTGCTAATTTGTAAGGTTCAAACTTCTTGATGAAATCTTCAAAATTGGCAATGGATTCTGGAACATCCTCAAAGAGTTTTTCCATTTGAGCCTGAGACTTAAAGTAAAATTCATTGTTTGGGAACCCAAATCTATAATCTCTACCTCGGCCTATCTCTGTAGCTTGCTTTTCTCCATCTCTTACACATAATAATATATCATGTGCTTCAGATTCACTTTGATCAAGATAAAAGGTATTATTTTGTGCAAGAATTTTAACCTGATGTTTTTTTGCGAAATTTAATAAAACGTCATTTACATGATTTTCTTCCTCTAGGCCATGACGGATTAATTCCACATAAAAGTCATCACCAAAGTTTTCCTTCCACCATATAAAAGCCTCTTCTGCTTGATGCTCTCCTACGTTTAGTATTAAATTAGGAATCTCTGAACCAAGTGAACCAGTCGTTGCAATTAGATTTTCTTTATATTGCAAAATAACTTCTTTTCCTACGCGAGGATACCCCATATAGTAACCTTCCGTATAGCCTGTAGAAGATATTTTTGCTAAATTATGATAGCCCTTTTTATTTTTAGCCAGTAAAACCTGCGTATGTCTCTTGTCTGGATTGTCTTTGGTAAATTTTAATTGTTGATACCGATCAGATACATAAACTTCACAACCAATAATCGGAATGATTGGTTTATCCAATTTAGCATTAATTTTCTCTGCTTCAGAAACAAATAAGAATGCACCCATCATGTTTCCTAAATCTGTCATTCCAACAGCTGGCATATTTTCATCTACTGCACGCTGAATTAAATCTTGTACTTTAGAGGTTGCCGTAAGGATAGAAAACGAAGTATGGTTATGAAAATGAAAGAATGGAGAATCTACTACTTCTTTAAGCTCTTCTTTTTTCTTTAAAATAATATTAGAGGAAGATGCTTCGTCTTTATCAGCAATCTGAGTTCCAACTTCAATATCATAAGGCTGAATGACATCGTTATGAATGCTCTTAAAAGCTTGATAATCTTCTGGCTTAAATTTGGCCTTTGATGCAGGAATCGCATTTACTCGCACCAATTCAAAGAAAGAACGAGCCGTAGCATTTACATCGGCTGCAGCGTTATGTGCTTCGTCAAAAGATTTATTAAATAATTTCTCATGTAATTCTCCTAATGTAGGCCATTTGTATCCACCTCCTCGGCCACCAGGAATCTGGCAAAAATCTGTAGATTCATCTTTTGTATCTAGGTAAGGAAGTTTCATGAAGGTGTCTGAATCTTCATTTAACCTATATAATTCTGACCCTACAATGTGAATGTCAAAAATCACATTATGACCTACTAATAAAGTATCAGTAGTTAATGAGGCTTTAAATTTAGCGATAACCTCTTTTAATTCTTCTCCTTCTTTCAAAGCTTTCTCTGTAGAGATACCATGAATCTGCGCAGAATTAAATGGAATTGTAAAACCCTCTGGCTTTACAATAATATTGTGATTCTCTATGAGTTGACCTTTCTCATCATGAATTTGCCATGCTAATTGTACCAGTCTCGGCCAATTATCAGTATCTGATATAGGAGCATTGTAATTAGCTGGTAATCCAGTGGTTTCGGTATCAAATATAAGGTAACGCATAGGGTGTATAAAAGTTCTTATTTTAGGTATGGAAGAAAACAAATTTATGAAAACAAGACCATATTTTGCGTTAAGATTATTAACACAAAATATTAAAATTCTTAATAAGTAGCATTAAACGCTATGAATGCGATCTTTAGATTTAAGAAAATGAAAAATCCTGAAAAAAAGACTAAATCTATTCTTTCAGGATTGATATATGATATTTTAAATCTTTAATATAGCTAGTAGAAAATTATTTTTCTATTCCTAAAACTTTAAGCCCATTTACTGTTGCAATATCAGATAATTTATCTACATCATAGTAATGACATGATTCTAACATTACACGTAGTTCTGTCCATAAATCACCATCAGAGAAAGGTTTGTAAATATCATTGATGTTATCTGTACCGAATGCTACATTAATCCCATGTGGTACCATTTCATCAACCGGAGTTACAGAGTTATGGCTAGGAGCTAAACGCTCGGTTCTGTTATGATCTATCCATGCTGTTGGACAAGAAATCACGTGTAATTGTGCTTCTCTCATTAAATCATATAGTTCATATCTATATTTCTTTGGATGTGCTGCTACAGAGATTGAATGTACTGCAGTTACTTTCCCCTGAAGACCATGTTCTATAGTTTTTCTAGCTAGGAGTTCTGTTTCTTTTTCTTCATCTGTATTGAATTGATCTACGTGTACGTGTACCAATTTATTTTTTGCTTTTGCAGTTTCCATCAAGATATCTAAATGCTCCTCTTCTTGACCAAAATCTTTAGCAGGTAATCCACCAATGATATCCACAAAATCTGAAGACATATCAAACCACTCACGAGCTTTTGGATCAATAACCCCTTTTAGTACTTGATTGGCAAATCGAATTTCAATGTCTGACCCAAAGTCTTCTTTTATTCTTCTTGCTGCAATCATACTTTTATCTTCCATCACGTCATCTACATCTATAAAACTACCAACAGCTTGTGCACCTTGTTTAATGAAAAGTTCTATGGCACGTGCCATGCGATCATAAATAGTTTCTACAGAAGAATTTTTCTTCATTTCATCTACCAAATGCCATTTTTCCTTTAAATAAGAATTGGTAAAAGAGAAAGTGTCCTCTTGCAATGAAAAGGCTCTGTCTAAGTGAGAATGAGTGTTTACCCAGCCACCTTTTTGTTTGATTTTTTCGATTACTGCGTCAGCTGGATTGAAATGTATTAAATTGCTCATAAAATGAAAAGATATTTAGAATTTTTCAAAGATAATATATATCATCTTGAACATGAAATTTTTTAGCTATTTTAAATTTAATCAAAACTATTCTCTTCATTTAATAGAATGATATGTATTTTTACAAAAGCATTATAAATAATTAAACTTGATTTAAAACTAATTTTATGAATCGCATACATAATCTTTCCACCAATGTTTCTCTAATTACAGAATGGATCAATGAGCTTAGAAATGTGGAATGTCAGAATCAACGCATGGTTTTTCGTAGAAATTTAGAAAGAATTGGTGAAATTGCTGCGTATGAGATTAGTAAAACTTTAGATTATAAAGAAGTAAATGTCCAAACACCATTGGCTAATAAAGCATCAAAAACTTTGGAATCTCAACCTGTAGTGATGACTATTTTACGTGCTGGTGTTCCTTTATTTAATGGCGTAATGAATTATTTTGACAAAGCTGATGCAGGTTTTGTGGCTGCTTATAGAAAAGAAAACGGTAGTGAAATTTCTGTAAGACAAGAATATGTAACTTGCCCAAATATTGCTGGTAGACCGTTAATCGTTACAGATCCAATGCTGGCTACTGGTTCCTCTTTAAAAGAAGCCTTGAATGAAATATTAGAAATTGGGGAGCCATCTTCTTTACATTTTATATGTGCGATTGCTGCGCAAGAAGGAGTAGATTTCATTAAAAATGAATTTCCACAAATGGAAATATGGTGTGGAACCATAGACCCGAGTTTAGATGACAAAAAATATATCGTTCCTGGTTTAGGGGATGCGGGAGATTTGTCGTTTGGTAATAAATTACAGAACAGTTAGATACATTTTTAAATTTAATGCTTATACAAATCTATTAAGGCAAAATCAAAAGGTGTCCATAGGCAAGCTTTTAACCCACTATTTTTAAATGCGGTATTGACCCAAGTATTGCAAGTATTGAATATATGGTAGGAGCCAATGGCTCGATAAAATTCATCAGTAGAGGTGTAGGAGGCATCTTTTAGTATGATTACTTGTTTTTTTGAGTCCGTTTGGAAGGTACTGACGATTTCATTTAGTAGTTTATGGTGTTGTTCTTTGTTTAAGTGAATTTGTATCCAATCGGATTGCACGTCATTATATCTTGTGATGTGCATAAGAGAAAGGCTCTCCATGAACATAGCTTGAATAGCATTTTTCACGGTTAAATCTTTCCATTCTCTAGTATTGAGATAAAAGTTTTCTTCTCCCCAACCAAAAGAAATATATCGATTTTCTGGTGCTGTATATAATCCTTGGATAGCATCCGTTGCTATGTGATCTTTATTGAATGCTATATCTAAATGTACACCATTCGTATGTAGGTATACGATGTATTCGCTCTCTAAATCCTGTTCAAAATCTTGGTTGACCGTAATGTAAGAGGTTACTAAGCCTATGAATAGATAGGCTAGTGGTAGAGCCAAAATGGCTAAAAAAGTTTTTATAATATACTTTCCTATCAACGTGCAGTGGTTGGATTTAATAAAGTTAAAATTATAAAAAAAACATTCACTTGCTTCGATGAAAAACGTTTCCTATTAATTTTTTCTTATTTATAGCTTATCATTTTAACACTACATTACCGGAATCCTAGCCTGGATAGGACTGGAAATCCCGCAGGTCTAGGGAGGCATACAAAATGCATGATACAAGAGCGACTATAGGAAGCTCCTTGTATGGGGTGATTTTGTGTCTCCCTAGCCGAGGAATTGGAAGGGATAGCCAGATTAAGCTCCTTATTAAAAGTTAAAAATTTGTTAATTTTCATTATATACAGTACTTTGTATCACATAATACCTTTTAATCTTTATATATTTGCATTAGAAAGTTCTATATCGGTTGTCAATCTGATTATAATCCTATAGGGTTTCTGTAATAAAAACTAAAAATTATGAATGCAGATAAAGCCAAAGTGCAAATGCGAAAAGGCATTTTAGAGCTCTGTATTTTAAGCATCATCAAACGTGGAGATTTATATGCATCTGATATTATAGATGAATTGAAACAAGCAGAGATGATTGTGGTAGAAGGGACTTTATATCCGTTACTTACCCGGCTCAAAAATGCAGGATTATTGAATTATCGATGGGAGGAATCTACCTCAGGCCCCCCCAGAAAATATTATACTCTAACAGATAAAGGCGAGGAATTTTTACAAGAATTAAAGGCTACTTGGAATAGCTTACAACAAACCGTAAATCAAATAACACAATAATCATGGATAAGATACATAATATAAGTTTAGGTGGTTTTGCCTTTAGCATAGAGGATGCAGCCTTCAATATATTGAATAGGTATTTGAGTGATATCAGGCTATCTATTAATAATATAGAGGGAGCAGAGGAGATTATTTCTGATGTGGAGTTTCGTATGGCGGAGCTTCTTAGAGAGCGTATGGGAGGTCGGGAAGTCGTGAGTACGAGTGATGTTCATTATTTGGTAGAGGTCATGGGGGAACCTAAGGATTTCTATTCAGAAGAGTTTGCGGATGAAAGTGCAGCTACTAGCGATTCGCGATCAAGGACGACCTTTACTACATCGCAGAAATCTAAAAAACTGTTTCGTGATCCAGACAATAAGATGATTGGTGGGGTATGTGCTGGTTTAGGACATTATGTGGGTATGGATGCGACTTGGGTAAGGATACTCACCATTGCAGCAATGTTTATTGATCCTATATTTTTCTCTATGGGAAGCATGATTTTCGTAGGATATTTTATCTTATGGCTTGTGGTGCCCGAAGCAAAAACTACATCAGAGAAATTACAAATGCGGGGGGAGCCTGTAAATGTGGATTCGATTCGTGATTTTTTTGGAAAAAGCCCGGAAAATCTTAAGATCAAGCTTAGTGATGTAGGAACTGATG
>JBPCUN010000035.1:0-25000 GCA_051011115.1 Weeksellaceae bacterium | reverse complement strand
GGTGAGGAGCATAGATGACTTCTCCCATTTTTGCTAATGAAATAAATAGAATTGTATCAACTATTGGAAATTGATTCATGTTTGGAGGCAGATTTAAATAGCTTTTTCTAAATAGGATAGAGGCTGTATGAAATTTTCTTCCTTTTAACAAATCTTTTATTTGTATTTGTATTTGTTCTTTGTCTTTAGAGAATATACGTTCGGTTCCATTGATTTCATCTATAACTTTACTATTCTCACCTAACAAAGATACTTTTGGATTTTGGTCTAAAAAGTCTGATTGTCTTTGTAACTTATATTCATCTATCCAGTAGTCATCTCCTTCACAAAAGGCAATATATTCACCTTGCGCAGAGGAAAAGTTGTAAAGCATATTGAATCTACCGGTAGGATTGCCATTAATAAAAATATTATTTTCTCTATGATGAAGAAATAACCTGATTTTCTCAGGGAATTTTTCTGCTAGTTCTATACATACCTCTCTGGTGTTATCACTAGAAGCATCTTCTCCTACTAAAATTTCGTAATTAAAATCTGTTTTTTGTGATAATATTGACTCTAGACATTCTCTTATATATTCCCCATGATTGTAAGTTTGTACGCAAACGCTTACCTTCACATCAGAAGGCACCGTATGGGGGAATTCTTCCACTGGCACTTTCTCATATGTAGATTTAAACTCTGAAAGATTCATGTTTTTATTTTTTTCTATTTAAGGATTCGTTGTGGTAATTCCATTATCTCTAAAGTTACATTAAAATAATGCCATTAAAATTTGTCCTAAAGTATGCTCTCACAAAAATTCGAATATATTATTTTTGGCTAATTAATACTATGAATAGACTCAACACTATTATAGATTCATTATAATTGTTAATTATTTTTAGTCAGTAAATACTCACAATATTCAAAATCTTCTATTGTGTCAATATCAATAGAGCTATTTTTGTCCATGATGTACGGATAAGAATTATTTGTATAATAAGTATCATTTAAGATTAAATTTTTCTTAAATATATAAATAGCTCCGTTTGGGTGATATGTAGGTCTTATTTCTTGCCGATTTAAACGATAGTTACCATCAAAAATTTCTTCAAACCTCCCATCATCAGTTATATACTTATGCCAAAAGATTGGATGGTCTTCTTCACAATAACTAATTACAGAATCAGCATTCTTGCTATGGTAAAGTTCTATTGCTTCATCTATTTGTGTAGAGGTGCGTAGGGGGCTAGTTGGTTGAAGAATCACTAATTCTTGAATAACTTCTCCATTTTCTAACTCCAATCTATTTATTGCATCTTTATAGACATCAATCGATTTTGCATGATCAGTAGCTAATTCTTTTGGTCTTATAAATGGTATTTCGGCTCCATATTTTAATGATACAGTTGCAATATCTTCATCATCTGTGTTTACAATTACTCTCTCAATATACTTAGACCCTAATGCAGCTTCTATTGTATAAGCTATAAGTGGCTTGCCATTTAATATTTTTATGTTTTTTCCAGGTAGCCCTTTAGAACCTCCTCTCGCTGGGATAATTGCTAACATAATATTAAAGTTTGATATGTTTAATATCTTCCTGTGCCTTCTTAAAGTCTTCTGGTTTACCAATATCCAACCAATATCCATTGATAGGATAAGTTATCAATTTATTATCCATTGAAATAACTTTATCCATTAAATCTGTGATGTCATAGAATTCTTCTTCTGGAATTAATTCTAATAATCTTTTTTTAATCAAATATATTCCTGCGTTAGAGAAGTAGGTATATCTAGGCTTCTCTTTAAGTGATTTTACCGCATTAGATTCATCTGTTTCAAGCACGGCATACGGCACATTTACATGATAGCTTGTTGCTGCTACAGCCATATCCGCATCAGATTCTTTATAAGTTTTATAGAAATCAGCAAAGTCTATATTAGTCAATAAGTCACTATTCATTACAAAGATATCATCATGCTCAAATTCTTTTACAAGAAGAATTGAACCTATGGTACCTAAAGGTTTCTCTTCTCTTAAATATGATATCTTAAGGTTTTTATGTGACCCATCCCCAAAAAACTCTTCTATTTGCTCTCCTAGGTAATTAATACTAATATGAATATTATCAACACCTACTTTTGCTAACCTATCTATGTTATATTCTATAATCGGCTTACCCCCAACTTTCAATAATGGTTTTGGTGTATCGTTTGTAAGAGGTCTCAATCTTGTCCCTTTTCCTCCTGCCATGATAACAGCATCGGCAGGGATAATTGTGGACTTTAAATCAAAATTTAAAATATCAACAATCTGATGATTTTTGTTGACTATGGGGATTATTTTAAATTTATTTTTGCGTAATGAGGTAAGTTTTTCTTGATCATACTCATTTTCTAATAAAAACTTGGGATTGGGTTGTATAAATTCAATCAGATTGGTATCAAAGCCTAGTCCTTTTATAAAACCACGTCTTAAATCACCATCTGTTAACGAACCAATTAAACTATCATGCTCATCTATAAGAAATAAAATAGCATTGGACGCTAATTGATCTAATTTTATTAATGCTTCCCTTACCGAACTATCTCTATGAATTAAAAAATCTGAATTATTATTTATCATATTTATTTTTTATAAATCGTAAAAACGTTTCTTTAAGTTAATTGTTTTATAAGACTTTATAACATCTATAATTTGTTGAGAAGCAGTTCCTTCTCCATATAAAGATTGCTGTGATAGTATCTTATTTCTAAAATTAATATCGAATGCTAAATTTATAGCCTTAGTTATACCATTATACTCATTGGTTGTATGTATCACACTTTCATTATTAACTCTCCCTTTTTGCCTATCCCCAATATTGATGGTTGGAATTTTAAAATAGGGTACTTCTACAATACCACTTGATGAGTTTCCAATAACCATATCAACATATTGTAAAGCGGATAAATACCGCAATTGCCCTAATGATTTGAATTCTATTGCCTTTCCAGGGTTCTTTTGCACATATTCATGAATCATATTATTGATAACTCTTCCATTTTTATCAGAGTTAGCATGAGTGAAAATTATTAAAGTATTCTCTAAATTGTCTACAGCCTTTAGAATATTATTAAATATAAATGCAGGACTTCCTTTCTCTAGCGTTACAGGATGATAAGTTAATAAGATGTTTTTCTTTTTTAAGGAAGCATTAATGGATTCCTCAAATTCAGACTTATTTAATAATTTTAAATTCTTGATAGAATCCAGTCCAATGGCACCCACGTTGAATACAGTATCTGGATTTTCTCCTAATTGAATTACACGTTTTCTATAAGTTTCAGTGGAAGTGAAGTGTAAATGGCTAAATTTTGTGATACTATGTCGGATAGCTTCATCATATGCTCCTTCCGTAGTTTCTCCCCCATGTATATGCGCGATGGGTATATTTGCAACTGCGGCAGCAAGTACGGCAGCTAATATCTCAGTTCTGTCTCCTAAAACAATTAATAGGTTTGGTTGTAAATCTTCATATACGTCTGCAAAGCCGGATAAAGCTAAAGCCATGCTTTTAGAAACACCAACGGCTGAATCTGAAGAAACTAAACATTCTACTTTTTTATCAACTTTATATCCTTTTTCTTCAATTTCGTTTATGGTATTACCAAATTCAGGAGATAAATGCATGCCCGTTGCAACCAATTGAAGTTGAAAATCTTTATCTTTTTCAATTTTCTCAATCAACGGACGCAATAGTCCAAATTCTGCACGAGTACCTGTTACTATACAAACCTTTCTCACGATTCTATTAAATCATCTTCATTAAAATCCTTCTTAGCTTCTTGACCAATAATTGAATCCCAACTCATAGGTGAAATTCCTGTACCAGGTCTTTTAGTAGTAATATTATCCACAGTAAACATTTCTCCCGCCTTAATAGGTTTAGAAGCAACGATACTCTTGCGGGCTATTGGGATATTCTTCTTCTCTGACACAGTAGGTTCTTTAATTCCAGAACCAGCAATGGCTTTTTCTATATTTCTAATTCCTGAAACCATGGCTTTTAATTCATCAGGCTCTAAAGACGCTTTATGGTCGGGGCCAGACATGGATTTATCTAAAGTAAAATGTTTTTCAATAAATTTAGCACCTAAAGCCACTGCAGCTATAGGTACTTCAATGCCTAATGTATGGTCTGAATACCCGATATCTACCCCAAACTCTTTTTGAATATGTAACATAGCTTTTAAGTTAACATCCTCAAAGGGCGTAGGATATTCTGTATTACAGTGTAATATTGTAATGTCTTCTTTTTTAATTCCTTCTTTTAAAAATACATTGAAGGCTTCTCTAATTTCTTCAATACTAGCCATACCTGTAGAAAGTATGATTTTTCTTTTAAATTTTGCTACTTTTCTTAAGTACGGGAGGTTTGTAATTTCACCAGAGGGTATTTTGTAAAAATCAGGATTTAAGTTTTCCAGAAAATCTAGGCTAGGGTTATCAAACCCAGTAGATAAAAAACCGATATTTAATTCATCACAATAATTTTTTAGCATTTTAAATCCATTGAAAGTCAATTCAAGTTTTTTAACCATCTCGAATTGAGATTCATTTCCTCCTGTGTTGTTTTGCTGATACTCTGCTTTGCTTGCATTTTTTGTGATGCTAAGTTCTGTTTTAAAAGTTTGAAACTTAACATAATCTGCTCCAGCGTTAGCGGCCTCTTCTATTAGTTTTTTAGCTTTTTCTAGACTTCCATTGTGATTTACGCCTGCCTCTGCAATTATAATTACTTTACTCATCGCTTATTTATTTAATTGTTTTGCTGGCACACCTATAAAGACTAGATCATCATTCATATTTTTTGTAAGTAAAGATGATGCACCTAAAATATTATTATTTCCAATCGTTTTTTGCTGCAACACAACACTTCCTACACCAAATAGATTGTTATCACCTATTTTTACTTCTCCAGAAATATTAACAGAAGGGTTAAATATGTTGCAGTTTCCAATTTCAACATCATGACCTACTGTTGTAGATAAATTAAAAATATTATAATTCCCTATATTAATGTGTGTCGTCATAATAACTCCAGCGGTCACAATATTACCTTTTCCTATATTGATGTTGGATTTGTCGTAGATGACATTCGGATGGATTAAATTAGGAAAATGATAAGACTTGAATTTATCACTAAGTTTTTTGATTAATTTGGGATCACCTAATCCCAAAGCTAAACTAATTTTGTCTATCTCTTTTTCTTCTAGTTCTTCTTCTGAAATAACAGGGATAGATGTCTCAGAGAAACTAATATTTCCCTTTTTCTCTATATCAACAAATGCTTTCACCTTAAAATGACCTATTTCTTTGATAAGAAAATAAACTTCTTTTGCAAATCCGCCACTTCCTAAAATATAAATATCTTTCATTTATCTTATTTTTCTATAACTACTTGGTATATTTACAACTCTATCTACAAGCCATTGGCTGTTAACCAAACCATCATGTTGACAATCTTTAAACATGGGTAGCGTAGACATTAGATCCCAAATAGGTCTTGTCATTACCCCTTGCTCATTGGTTTTTGTTAAAAATAAATCTCTATTTTCTCTGTTTTCTAATATAACTGCATTTAACCAATAATTAGATTTTGAATTAGGTGGTTCTGAAATGTATTGAATTTTGTTATTCTCAAAAAACTTTGAATATTCAGTAGCTAATTTTCTTTTACCTTCAAGTATTTCATCTAACTGCTCCAGTTGAGCGCAAGCCAATGCAGCATTGATATTGGGCATCCTATAGTTATACCCAATGGCGTCATGCTTAAACTCCCATTTATGAGGAACTTTCGCTTGAGTAGTAAGATGTTTTGCTCTCTTTGCTAGTTCAAAATCATTGGTAACAATAGCTCCACCGCCACCGCTCGTAATGGTTTTATTACCGTTAAAACTAAAAACAGCGCTTTGCCCAAAAGTTCCTGTATGTTTACCTTGATAATAGCTACCCAGGGATTCAGCGGCATCTTCTATCACTGGAATATTCCATTCCTCGCAGATAGACATTATTTTATCTATCTCTACGGGGAAACCAAAAGTGTGCATGGGTACACAAGCAGCGATTTTCTTTCCTGTGGTTTTATTATATGAAAATCCATCCTCTTTTATCTCTGCATTTTTATTTAAGAAACTTGATATGGCTTCTGCAGACATTCCTAAAGTCTCTTTATTTACATCTATAAACACAGGACTCGCACCGATGTAGCTAATAGCATTAGCAGTTGCTATAAAGGTTAGTGCTTGCGTTAATACCTCTTCTTGTGGTTTTACACCAGCAATAAGCAACGCTATATGCAATGCATTGGTTCCATTAACACAAGCTACAGCATATTTGGCTCCTGTATAAGCAGCCATTTGTTTTTCAAATTGATCTACAAAAGCTCCAACCGAGGAAACAAAGGTTGAATCAATACATTCATTCAAATATTTCTTTTCATTACCCCCGAAATAAGGTGCATGTAATGGAATGAATTCTTGGGTGTTGAAGGTAGATTTTATAAAATCTATCGTGTCTTGAAAGTGTGTCATATTACATTTTTGAATCAAGATATTTACCTGTTTCTTTGTGGTCAAAGTTAGGAATCATTTCATTGAATAGGGTAACGATTTCTGCCTTATCCCAAACGCCTTTTTCTTTGATAGATTGTATTCTATTTTCAAACATCACCAATTTATCGTTTTCAATATTTAGTTCATTTTTAATAATTCCTAAATTTTCAAAGCGTGTCATATCTAAGGTTTCATTTTCTGTAAAAAACTCTTCAAAATCTTTTTCTCCAGTGGTATCACTTTTCACAAACAAACAAGGCCATTTTTTGTGTTTGGCTAATGTGTCTACAGTAGCTCTAGCTTCATCTTCATTTTCTACCAAATGAGGTTCATAGCCAATTTGTCGCAAATACTTTTCTGCAATTTCAGAAAATGTAATTAGATGAAGTTGTTCACTAAGTTTTGGGAAAAATATATCCCTTGTCTCACCAAAGATGGTAGACATTAGACATAACTCACCAGCCTCTTTTGGAATTACAAAATATCTTTTGATATCACTAGGTGCAACGATCGGTTGTCTTTTTTGAATTCTTTGATTAAATCCATGTAATAAAGACCCATCAGAAAAAGCTACATTCGCGAACCTCGCAGTAGAAATATTAATATCTTCACTACGTCGCATTAAGAACATTTCCATAATTCGTTTAGAAGCCCCCATCATATTCACAGGGTTTGCAGCCTTATCCGTAGATACACAGAAGTATTTAGAGGCTTTGTTTTCAATAGATTGTTGTATGGTTTTATCTGTATTAAAAATATTTACATCGATCATACGCATTAAAGTAAAAGGATCTTTTTCACTGCGTACATGTTTGAGGGCAGAAAGATTTAAAACATAATCGTATTGCCCGTCTGATTTTATGAAAGCATCATAAATAGCAGAGCCACAATCTAAAGCAAATGTTTTAAATTCTCCCGATATATAACCAAAAGAACTTCTAATGTCTCGAACTAATTCTACTAAATTATTCTCACTAATGTCTACCACATGTAGCTTAAGCGGATTTCTTTTAAAGATTTCTTTGGTTACAGCCTGTCCAATAGATCCAGCACCTCCAATGACAAGAAAAGTTGATTTAGAAACGATGGTTTTTAGTTCGTCTTTATGTGCTTGAATGTCAGATAAAAATAATTCCTGTTCTCTACCAATTAATTCTAGGGTGTTCATCTCAACTTCTTTATGATTCTTATTAATAATCTATATATCCATGGTCTTTTTTGTAAATCCTTGCCTCTATACAAACCTACATTTAAGGATGAGGGTTGAAAGAATTTATATTTTGTTCCAAAAGTATTCATATAATATCCAAATTTTTTAGCACCTGTATTATCCTTTGGTTGTATATTTTTATCAAGAATTAGATTTTTAAACTCTTCCTTTGTTTTTGGAAAGTAGGTGCTTCCTAATGTATAATACCATGATTTAGCAAGCTGTATCGTTGGTTTATTATAATAAGCAGATTCTATAGCAGTACTTGAAAGAAATGCAATATTTAAGTCTGAATTTAGCATCATTGCATACGTGTCTATTTTCGAATCAGAAGGTATTAGGTTTATATTGGGATGTTTATCCAAACTCATCCATAAATCGATTTCTTTTTGGCTTTGATTTATCAAATTGGGATGAAGTCTTAAATAGAATGCTATATCCTTCTTATCTTTAATCACATCAGCAATAAAATTAATGGCTTCTATTTGATCTTGGAATAACGGTTTGTCATTATTGATTTTACCGATAGCTGCATATTCACTAATAGAAGAATTAAAAAATGTAATATTATATTTATTATCATCCCAATTTTCTGGAAGGATGTCTTTTTTTTGTTTATCTAAAAATGCTTTCCATGCTTGTTCCTTTCCTGCTCTACGGTCATTGTAAAATTGTTCCGCTAATTTTTCTTTTTTCTCAGAATCTTTCTCAGCATCCCAAGCATCAATGATTTCTTGATTTACCATTTCAAAATTATGACGTAAATCGGGACTTATCTTATAGTAATTTTTACTGTTTCCTCTATCGTGAATTAAGAATTTTTGGTTCCGTTTTTGGCAGATTCTTAAGATAGGTCTGTATAACGCTACTCTTCCGTTTCTAAAATATACAAGGTCTGGTTGTGTTTTATCCAGCCATTTTTCAAATGAAAGTGCTACAATTTTAGAAGCTTGTAAAATATTTTGAACCCCTCTTTTATATTCAGTTTTCACATCTGGAGACAAATCATTGGTGACTGATATCAAAGACGATGCTGCTGCCATTCCGATATCCATACCATGCCATTCATAATCCTTCAATTCTTCAATATTATTGAATGTAATATTCTCCAATGTATGATCTATCTCCGATTCAGATAATAGCGTTTTATAGTTAAAATCTATCTTAGAATTAATAACTTTCTTGGCACGTTTCATTTTGAGTTTAAATAAATGTTCGCGAACGAAACGTCCATTTTTATTAAACTCTGCTTTTGGGCTTAGCTGCCATTCTACAAAAGGTAAATAACCTCCAATATTTACATATGTAACATCATCTCCTTTTTCTGCATGTAATTCTGCAATTTCAAGACCTGTTTCGAATTGAGGAGAATTGTTCCAGCTTTCAAAAATTAATATTTTCATTTTGTTTATTTAAACTTAGATGTTACTATGGTATTCAACTAGTGAATCTACTATTGATGCCATATCATATTGAGGTTGCCACTTCGTAAGTTTCATGAATTTATCTGAGTCCATCCCAAATTTTAAGTCATTTTCATTTGCTATGAGTGTCATTTTCGCATTCTTGTCTAATTTATCATTGACCCTGCTGATTACAGTTTTAGCAATATATTGTAAATTGCTTACTTGATTTGCACCTAAGTTATAATGGCTAGACCATTCTTTAGGGTTTGTGTTTAAAAGAGAGACAATAGCTGTAATGACATCCCTTACGTCTATAAACTCTAATTCTTGGTTACCTCCTTGTATGGTCAAATCTTTTCCCTTTAAGACTTGATCAACCAATTTAGAAGGTAAGTCTTGAACTACAGCTCCTGATAATCCACCAGAAACAGCCGCTAATCTCAAGGATGTTCCATGCAGATGAGGGTTAAAGTCTAATAGAGAATTTAATAATAATTCAGTAGCATATTTTGCTTGGCTATAAGGAAGTTCAGGAGCAACGGGAGTATCCTCTTTCCAAAGTGGTGTAGAGGATTGTCCATAAACACTTTGAGAGGAAATATTCATAATGGTGCTCCCTTTATTCCTCACCACTTTTTTAAACAGTTCGTTGGTGAACTTTAAACTTTCCGCAATTTCTCTTTTGCTGCAATGGGGTCTAGCAAATCCTAAGTGCAATAGGATATCCACATTACCCATGGATAGCGTACCGTTATTAAAATCATTGTAATCAAAATACTTAATTCCAAGTGGAGGTAAAATGGTTTGTGCTTTAACCTTATCTCTGCAATACGCCCATATTTGGAATTTGTCTGAATGATTTGTGTTTAATTCTTGGATTAGATTTTGACCAATAAAACCTGTAGAACCTGTAATCAGAATATTTTTCTTCGTCTTTAGAGATGCTCCGTTCACTTGTAAAGATAAATCCTTTACTTTTTGATTCCAGTCTAGGGAAATTGCTTTATCTGCAGTTTGGCGAATTCCAAAACTATTTAAATTTATTTCTAAGGTTTCATTTTCATTTCTAATCCCCAGCCATTCTTTGATGCAAGCCTCTACTTCATTAAAGCCCATGTATGCTCTAAGACCGGTAATACCAGTAAAGCGGGCATTCATTTCAAATAATTTTAATCCATCATCTGTGATTCTACCTTGCAGATTAAATGGTCCTTTTAATCCTAATTTTTGAAAAGTGGGTAAGAATTTATCTAATTCTCTCCAGACTAAATCACTCTCTATGGGAATAATCTCTATAGGGACTCCATTATTTAATTTATTATAAGAAATCATTTTGCCAATGATTTCTCCATTCTTGCCCGCTACTATTTGAATTGAGACTTCGGCAACTTGCGGATTAATCTTCTTAGAAATTAACTTATCTACATAGGCTCTCTGTGGGTCTCCTTGGTGTGGAATTGCTAACTCTTGAATCACATCATTGTCACTAATTCTATCAAAATCACTTTCATCTGCAATGATTTGAATCCCTTTTGAAGCGTAGCCATCAGAAGGTTTAGAAATTACTGGCAATGAAATTAAATTGTTATGATATGCAGATATAAAACCTTCTTTATCAAATGACCTAACAAAAATTGGTGAGATTTCATTTAGAACATTGCTCATTTTCTCTTTATCCCTGCACAGATCAAGTAATTCTTTTCCAGCAACCACTACATGTATATTGTTCTTTTCAAAAACCTCAATATGCTTTGAAACAATATGAGCATCATCATCATGACCAGGGAAGAAGATATCAACTTTTTTATCTAAACAGTGTTGAATGATGTTATCTATATAATCTTTATCGTAAAAACTCTTGGTATATGCATAATCATCACATTCATATAGTCCATAGGCGAGGGGATTAGTACCAAAACCTATGGTGTACAATGGGAGGTTTGAGAGTCTACAAGAGTTGATGACAGATTGTCCTACACCGCTACCAATAGATGATATTCCAATTCTTATTTGTTTCATTAGGTTAAGTTTTCTAGAAGAATTTTTGTTATTTGCTTCACTTGGGTTTCATTCATTTCCGTAGACAAAGGTAAACATAAAATTCTCTTTGCAATGGATTCTGAAATAGGGATTATGTTATTATCTACATAATCTAAAGTGTTTAAAGAAGGGTAGAAATATCGCCTAGGGAATATGTTTTTTTGATTAAGACTTGCTTCTACTTGGAGTAAAGTTTCTTCACTTTCAAATATAACAGGATAATAATGGTAATTCCATTCGGTATTTTCACGTATCTTTAATAATTGAAGTTTTTGATGGGTTAAATGTTCATTATATGATTCAACTACCATTTTTCTCTTTTCTATGATTTCATCTATATGGTCAAAAACGGCAAGTCCCATGGCCGCTTGCAGCTCACTCATTTTTGCATTTGTACCTACACCGTAGAAACTGGTGGCAGTTTTATGCCCAAAATTATGATGATAATAAAGTTTGTGGTGTAATGCCTCATCTTTTGTAATAAAACAACCACCTTCTCCAGTATGGAATATCTTGGTTGCATGAAAAGAGCATGTACTTACATCACCATAATTAAAGACACTTTCACCTTTATATCTAACCCCAAAACAATGTGCAGCATCATAGATTACCTTCAAATTATGCTTTTTTGCAATTTTCTCTATGGCTTCTACATCACAAGGATTTCCAAAAACATGGGTTGCCAAGATAGCAGAAGTATTTTCTGAAATCGCTGCTTCTATCTTAGAAGGGTCTATAGTAAGGTAATCTGGTTCTATATCTACAAAAATAGGTGTGCAATGTTCCCACACAATGGCAGTTGTTGTGGCAACATAGCTAAAAGGCGTTGTTATGATTTCACCTTTTAGTTCTAATGCCTTAATGGCGATTTGTAGAGGTAAGGTACCATTAGTAGTCAAGGTCAAATAATCTACGTCTAGGTAAAGTTTTAATTTATCTTCTAGTTCTTTTACAAGTTCTCCACGATTGGTAAGCCATACTTTATCATAGGCACGTTGGAAATAGTGTATATACTCCTCCATTGGAGGTAGGAAAGTTTTTGTTACATTCATTTGATTCCGATTATTTTAAGATACTTTGTTAATTTAGAAAATTGTGGAACAGATTCTAATATGTCTTTGAAGTTTCTAAAAGCTTCTGAATTTAAAATTACGTTTAAATAGAGATAGATCACAATATAAATAATGGTGAAAAACATAATTTGTGGGATTAGATACCAATCACCTATGCTTGGATATATAAATTGAATCATGAATAAAAGACTGAAGATAATTAATCCGGGAAATAGCGTTATGCTCATATCTTTTATTTGATCTATCATTTTATAGTTCAGTTGTCTAGATCCAAAATACATATTAATAAATAAAGAAATAAAAGAGTGAGCTACTAATCCCATAACCAATGGTATCATGCCAAACCAAGAAGTAGTACCGATAATGATAAGTAGATTGATTTTTTTATATGTTTCTGCCAATAGAAATTTACCAGACTCTCCATATACTTTCAATACATTTAAATTATATGAATGAATAGGAAAGAATATGCCAGTGACGCATAATATTTGAAAATAAAGAACAGAAGGAAGCCATTCCTCTCCTAATAATAAAAGAAATAAGGGCTTTGCTATTAAAATAAAAATAAACATGGTTGGAGCCATGATGAATATTACAAGATTCTGAATTTTCTTATATGCAGATAAAAGTCTTACTTTATCTGATTTTACAGCTGAAAATAAGGGGTATGTTACTTTATTTAATGCTGAGCTGATATTTGAAACACCAAAGTTTTTCATGTTTCCCGCTCTGGTGTAATATCCCAACTGGGCAGGTGAGTAGAATTTCCCGATAATTACTGTTACCAAGCTAGATATCACTTGAGACAGTAATCCAGATAAGGTCAGTTTATACCCAAAGTCAAAATGATATTTGAATTTATCTTTATTGAAAATTAATTTTGGTCTCCAACCCGTTAAGAACCAATACTGTAAAGAAAGAAAAAATGCTTGAACAACATTTGATATGACCAATGCCCATACGCCATAATCTAAGTAACCTAATGTGATCCCAATACTACCAGAAATTAAGATAGATGGTATTTGGATAAAGGCCTGTTTTTTAAAGTTTAATTCTTTGGTCAACTTATACATCTGTATAGTAGAAAAAGAACTAAAAATGATACCTAAACTGTATACCCAAAGAAGATTGGTGATAATAGGTTTATCATAAAAATCGGCTATAAAGGGACTACATGCGACTATAATCAGATATAATAATACAGAAATCCCCAGATTAGTTAAAAAGATAGTTCCATAATCATCTTCTTCTAAGTTTTCTCCCCTTACAATACTTTCACCCATTCCCGAATTAGATAGTGAGTTTCCAATTGTATTGAATATTAGTAATAATGCATATACACCAAACTCCTCTGGAGCGATAAGTCTTGCTAGTACAATAGATACTATGAAGCCAATACCAGAACTACCAAACTGTTGAAAAACAGTCCAAGTCATCCCAGATATTGCTTGTTTTTTTAATGACATATATAATAGTTATATAGGAGAAGTTATGGTTATTAACGTTTCCTAATAATCAGAGTTCTTATTATTGAATACTGTTTAATAAATTCAATGAATGTTCCCAGAACGAAAGGCAAAATTAACGAATTTCATGCTAAGTATGTACATTAAATCTTTATTAAATTAACTGCTGTAAACCTGTATAAACGTTAAATGTTTGTAAACAAAAAAAGCCATCTCTATTTGAGATGGCTTTATAAATATTGTTAAATGAATTTTTAGTTTCTAGTCAACTTGCTAATGTAAACTTTTCCATTTATATCAGTTCCGTGAAGGATGTACTGACCTGCGGCAAGATTTACCAAATCTAACTCATTGTTGTTTACTTGTGAGGATAAAACTTTATTACCATTCATGTCAAATATTTCAGCGCTAACAATGTTCACTCCTTTAAAGTATATCATACCTCTTGTTGGGTTAGGAGTGATGGACATAGTTTCACTAACTGTATTAATTGTATAAGGTCCAACCCAAGCAGTAGCTGTTGATGTATCACACTGCATTCTAACATAAATGTCATAAGTATATCCTGCAGTTAAATTGGTTCTAGTTAATGGGAAGGTAACATCATTATTACCAGCATGATTAGGACCTTCATTCATTGCTGGACCTCGCTTTCCTGCTAACACAGCATATACATCATATTTAGCGTTCAAATTGTCAGCAGTAATTGTAGCCTTAGTGCCACTTGTTCTATTAACTTTTACTCCTGTAGGTTCAGTACAAACATTAGGAGCTGAGTAAGTATCAATTGTAAAAGGACCAACCCATGCAGAAGCATCAGTTGCTGAACATTGTTTTCTTACATAGATATCATAACTGAAACCAGGAGTTAGATTGTTTCTAGTTACAGGGAATGTTATATCATTATTAAGGTTATAATTAGGCTCCTCATTAGCATCAGGGCCTTTTTTTCCTTTAAGTGCAACATATAAATCATATTTAGCTGTAAGATCATCTGCAGTAATCGTAGCCGATTTTGTACTAGTTCTCTTAACTGTAACATTTGATGGTTCAACACAAGCTATTGGAGCTGAGTAAGTATCAATTGTAAAAGGACCAACCCATGCAGAAGCATCAGTTGCTGAACATTGTTTTCTTACATAGATATCATAACTGAAACCAGGAGTTAGATTATTTCTAGTTACAGGGAATGTTATATCATTATTAAGGTTGTAATTAGGCTCCTCATTAGCATCAGGGCCTTTTTTTCCTTTAAGTGCAACATATAAGTCATATTTAGCTGTAAGATCATTTGCAGTAATCGTAGCTGATTTTGCACTTGTTCTATTAACAGTAATATTTGATGGTTCTGTACATCCTTGCTGACCGAACATTAAGCTCGAAAAGCAGAGCATAACTAATAACAGTAAAGAATTTTTCATAATCTTAGAATTTTAATTTATTGATACAAATATATGTAATTTTTAGTATTTGAATATAAAATAATTATTAATTAACACATCTAAGAATTAAATCAATAACTTGAACTTATTTCAGTAAAACATCAAAATATAATTTTTCAACAGCTGTTGCATATATGTCTGCCGTATATTTTGTTAAGGCTTCCATATTTCCTTTAACTCCTAAATTTTCTCTAAGTAGTGGATTGCTAATAAGGTATATAATTTTTGATGTTAATTGTTCAATGTTGTTTAAATCAAATAATATGCCATTTATATTATTTCTTATTAAATATGGTATTCCTCCTACATTAGAAGCAACCACAGGAAGCTTATGAAACCAAGCTTCAGTAATTACTAGACCAAAACTTTCTGATGAGGAAGCTAAAACAAATATGTCGAAAATTTCATAATAAGGATTTACATTTTGTTGGTAGCCAGTAAAAATTATATTTTTCTCTATTCCTAAACTTCTAGACAATTCTTTATAATTATCAATTAAAATCCCATCACCTACTAAAATTAAATAGATATCAAATCCTTGTTTAATTAATTGGTGAGTTGCTCGAATTAAATTGGAAAAACCTTTAATGTGATTATCCATCCGTCCTACACTACCCAATATTGTAGCATTGGCAGGAATCTTCAATCTTCTTTTAATTTTGTTTTTATTTTCACTATTTTGATTGATTTCTGGTATTATTGCTCCATTCATAATCAATGTGACTTTTGCGGGTTTTATGTGAGCAGTATTGATTAAATAATCTGTAACTGCTGGAGATACCCCAATTACTCTATCTGCTGTTCTACTAAATAGGGATAATAGTTTTGTTGCACGCTTGGATCTTGTTGTCGGGTAGGAGGTCTCTTCTAATATAATCTTAGGTACCCTGCATATAGTTCCACAGATAGCAGCCATGGATATTCCTTCATAAACAGTCCCGTGAATGATGTCTGGTTTAAAATCTCGTATGGTTTTAATTACCTTCCTATGAACCCTAACATCAAATGGATGTCTCATGTGTCCTACTTCTATAAAATCATAACCTTTGTTTTTAAATTCTTCTAATTTGGGTCCTATAGCTTGGGTGCAAATTATTTTTTGCTCAAATCTATCTTCGGAAAGTTTATCAAATAAGATTAATTTTCTTTGTTCTACACCACCACTTCGAATGATTTGATGGGTATGCAAGACACGTATTTTTTTAGAATCAACCATTAGATCTTATTTAAGCAGCTTAATTGTTTACTTTCTCAAGCTGTAGTTCGTAAAATCTTTTTAAAGCAGCAAAAATAGTTTGTCTTTGGTAATGAGAAGTTATTTCTAGCCTTGCATGACTTTGAAGCTTTGAATATAGCTCTTTGTCGTTTTTTATCTCGGACATAGCCATATGTAAAGATTCGCTATCTTTTACAGGAATTATGATTCCATTCCAATTGTTCTTGATGATCTCGTTACATCCATTGATGTTTGAAACTATTGAAGGTAGTTGCATGGCTCCTGCCTGTAACACTACATTTGGAAATCCTTCTCTATAGCTTGGGAAAGTAAGTGCATTACTTATACTTAGGAAGGGTCTTACATCTTTTTGCCATCCAAGATCTAGAATATTCGGATTTTGTATTATTTCATTTAAGGTTTCTCTTTTCAAAGGATCCAGCTTATCCTCTTTTGGCCCTACCAAGAGTAATTTAATATTTTTGTCTTTTAGGTTGCTGAAGGCGGTAACTAACTCTTCTATACCTTTATCCCTAACAATTCTACCTACAAAGATATAAACGAAGTCATCTTCAGAAATGCCGAGACTCTTTCGCAGATTTTTATTTACATCATCACTGTATAGGGTAGGATCAAAGTAAGCAGTATCAATTCCATTAGAGCTACCATGACCAATCACATGTAGTTTGTCTTTATGAGTGAAGTTTTCTTCTAATATAATTTTTTTTAAGCCATTAGAGTTTGGTAGCACGGCCGTAGCACATGCATAAGTAAATCGCTCTACAATATTCAGTAATTGCCGTCTGTAACCTTTAGCTTCTAATAATGGGAGCCCCGCTACTGTATGCAGCCGAATAGGTACTCCTGCAATCTTGGCAGCCAACATACCCGCGATTCCAGCTTTGGGCGTGTGGGTGTGCACAATAGTTGGTTTTACTTTTTTGAAATATTTGATTAATTTAAATAGGCTCTTCAAATCCTTGATAGGCGTGATGGCTCTTGTAAGCTCAATAGGGTAGTAATCAACTTTTTCTCGCTCTGCTACAATCTTCAAATAACCATTGTCATATGCGCTTATGGCCGTAATATCATAGAACTGAGACATATATTCTAATTGACCCTCTAGGAGCTTGTCTAAAGATAAAGGCACGGTGGTAATACGAATTAGTTTAGGCTTATCAGACATAATTGATCTAAGTGGTTACCTAGCAAAAGCTTTAATTAGGTTAGTATTGTTTTTAATGGTCTATTAATATTTTAATCTAAGTTAAAGGTAATTATATTCTTCTAATTCAATTGAAATGCCATTATGTGCCGGTATCTATGTCTTTTTATCATGTTTATTATAATAAAATAGTTCGAATTGCCTAAATTTTGATGTGTTATATAAACCCGCCACCGCAAATATAATAAAGCCTGGTAAAAACATATTTCTTTCTCTTATGATAATACCTAGATTCCCTAGAATAGGGGCAAAGGCCAATGCACCTACAAGCCAATATAAGAATGCCGCAAAAACAATATAATGATTAGACTTAAAAACACTTATGGGTTTATTTCGCAAGAAAATGATACTAAGTAGGAGCCAAGCAACATTTTCAACTGATGCCAATAAACCTAAGATATTAGGCGCGTCAAAGAAAAGCGGACGATATAGAAATGTGAATACTTGTAGGGGATAGGGTAGGTTTGTTATTGCAACAGAGGACCCTGCTGATCTACTCAAAGCACCAGCTTTACTTTCACTAAATTGGCTAAAAGATTCTACGGAAGCCTCATCTATTTTAGCAAATTCCAATACATTGCTTAATAGAGGTAAAAATAATATAAAAGCTCCTATAATTAGCAACACTTTTTGAAATTTATACATCTTACTTTTTATAATAAATGATGCCGCAAATCCAGATAACAAGAATAATAATATATGTGGTCTTATAGGGAAGGCAATGGTTATAACAATTAAAATTATGCCCCATCGCTTCTTTAAATTATTAATAGCGTAAAAAAATGCGCATGCACAAAAGAATAATAATGTGTCCTTCCCTACACCTCCAGACCAGAAATGTAAATTGGGTAAGAATAAAATTGTAGGGAAGATGGAAATACCCAAAAATTTTATATGTTTTATATGGTGTATTAAGGGAAATAGCTCCTTAAGTGTAACTAATAATAATAATAATCCCCAATAGCCTAAAAAACCAAATAGCATAGATCCTGTAAAAAAGCTTAAATTAAGTACGTTAGCTGGAACATAGCATAAGAGATACACATAATGAGAGGCAGAAGGGTTGCCATGTAATATTATCTCTATTAGAACATTAATATCTGCTTCTTTAGCTAACCTCCAATATCCTTGCGCATCTCCTCCATTGACATTAATATAGATATAAAATACGAAAGACATCAACATATGATATATGTATAGTTGATCTAATAGCGTAAAGTCCTTAGTGCTTAAGACTTTGTATCTATTTTTTAGAAAATAACCATAAGTAAGTAGTAATATTACAACAATGTAATCCATTGATTATGCTTGAATAGGGACAAAAGATTATGTATAATCGTCAATAAGAATTGCGAATATACGATTTTGTTAGAAGTTGCAAAGAGATTAATTCTTAACTCCATATATGAAATTTAGCTCTCACTATATTTTCTCAACCTTTTCTATGTAAGAAAATTCTTTTAACATGACTGAACTTACAGGTTTATATTTCATTTTTAAATTCTCGTAATTATTTAATGCATATTCAATGGTATCTGCTAAATTTTGAATATTAGAAGGCTCAAAAGTTAAAGATAATCTTTCTCCTTTATTTATTTCCATCACACTTGGGTGATTTCCGTTAATTACAATTCTATTTGATAATAATGCATCGATGTATTTTATATGGATTACTAATTTAGAAAACTCATTATTGGTGTCTGGGCAGACGATAATGTCTGATAAGGCTTGGAAATATTTTAATTTATCATAAGGAGTTCTGCCAGTAAATATTATATTTTTTATTTGATGATCTTGTACGTACTGCTCACAATTAGGCCTTTCATATCCATCTCCCACCATTAATAAAGTAATGTCATTCTGGTGTTGCTGGATTATTTCAAAAGCTTTAATTAATTCTATCATGCCTCCAGTTAACTTAAATGCTCCTGAAAATAAAATTACACGGTGATTTCTGGGAATGTTATATTCATTGATTAACTCAGTAGCATCCTCTTTTCTGAGTTGGTTTTCTGTAGCAGTAGGGGGAACTAAATTGTTTAAAAGAGTGTACTCATGCTTTTCTAATTGAGGATATAGATTGATAAAGTATTTCCTCATGGATTCTGTGACAAATATATTCTTAGAAGAACTTGTTAATACTTTTCTGTCTAAATTATATGCAGAATTCTTTTTTAAACTTAAAATCAATTTCTTTAGAGCATTTTTATTATTTCGAATTTGGAAATCAAACTCTAAAGTGCTTACACCATGAATATCATTTACATATGCTTTAATCAAGCTATTTTTCTTCAACCAATAACCAATAGAATTATCTAAATATTCAAAAGTATATATGGTTTTATCATGATAATTGGTGAGAAGTGAAGTAAAATGATTTTTTAATTTGGAAAAAAATATATTGACTACTTTATAGCTAAATTTTGATAATAGGAATTGAAATTTACGTTTATCTTTGGGAGTAAACTTATAGTCTACAGGGATATGATTTATATTTTCATGAAACTTGCGGAGATTTTTAGCATTAGAAAATAGTGTCACCTTGTGTCCCTTTATAGCTAAAGCATTTACTATACTGTACATACGAATAGTGCCTCCGCCTTCTTTGCTGAAGTCATTCATGGTAAGGAATGTATAGTTTTTTTCAATCATCTGTATTCAGGTATTTTGTATATCTACTCATTAAACTTAAGACCACGCAAATATAGGATTTCAAAAATACTATATTTAGAAATTAAAATATTCAATTTACTAGCTATTCAATTTTTTTAAAGCTTTAATATAAGTTGTAGCGGAAGCTTCTAACGAAAATATACTAAGAGCCTTATCTCTAATCGTATTTTTAGAAATATTCTTTGTAAGGTTTATAAATGCTAATATTTCTTCCTCTGTTGGAGGCATTTGATGATTGTATAAGAGTGTTCCTGGGATATTTTGTATAATTTCTTTGGTATCTCCAATTCCATCACTTGCAATGGTCGGAATCCCCATTAATAAATATTCTCCCAACTTGATTGGAGCGACTCCCTGCATGCTAAACTTTGGTTCCCTAATAGCAAAAGCTATATCTGCTACATTTAAATAGTTAGCAACTTGAGAGAAAGGTACTTTTTTAATAGTAAATTTATGATTTATATCCTTAGGAACTAAAGGCGAAACCTTCTCTGGAGATCCTGTTAAGAATAGAAAATGTGCGTTAGAGTTTATTTTCAAATAAGCTTGAAACGTATTCAGCATAATATCCCAACCATATTGTGGTCCAAATGATCCTGCGTAAATGAAAACAGTAGTGTTATTTTCAATACCCAATTCATTCCTTTTTTCTTCTCTTAATATGTTTTTGGGTTTGAATGATTTAACATCCCTACCATTCGATACCACAGTAAATTTATCTTTATCAGTTGGGTTATATTGTTGAAGATGATATTTAATCGATTTCTGAGAACGAGTAATTATATGATCTGAGTTTTGTATAGCTTTCTTTTCAATGGATTTTAAAAACTTGTGCATGAAGCCTCCTCTTTTTAATCCTGCAAAATCAATTCTTTCTTCTATAGGTAGTCCATCAGCATCGAATATCACAGGTAAATTTGTATTTAATTTACCCACCATAAAGGCTGGGAAATTACTTCGAGGCATAAGGATATCTATATTCCACATTTTAATGGCCTGTTTAATTTGCTTTTTACCTTGAAATAAAGATATAATACTCCCAATCACAGGAATAGGTTTACGACTGATTGGAGCAGAAGCATATGGTATATTATAATCCATAGAAGCTTGTTGTTGACTTTGAGTATTATCTGCCCACGTAAATTGTAAGTAATGAAATTTATAATTTGGGTTTATTTTCTCAATTTCGTGAAAAATTGGCATAAATAAACCTTCAGCATAGCTAGTCTGTGGTCCGTCCCAAGTGATGAAAAGTATGTTTTTTCTCAAAATGAAATATTAGGATTTGTCTTTTTAGACTTATAAATTCTATATAGTTCAGCTAAATGATGTTCTAAAGAGTAGCTGGAAACTACTTTCTGATGTGCCTTTTCCTGAATTTGTTCCCTGCTAGTTGCGTCTAAATTTAATATGAATTCAATTTGTTTAGATAGGCTTTCACTGTCATCCACAGGTATTATAAAACCTGATTGACCGTGCTCTATCATTTCTGTAGCAGAACCACTGTCTGTGGAAATTGAGATAGTCTTAGTATACATCGCTTCACATAAAGCATTAGAGAATCCTTCTGTGTATGAATTTAATATAAAAATATCTGCAGCTTGCAATTTCTGAATTGGATTGGCTTCAAAACCATGTAATATAATTCGGTTTTTCAATTGAAGATTTTCAATAATACCTTCAATTTTAGATCTTTCTTCTCCTTCACCATAGATATGATAATACAAATCATATCCTTCTTTTACAAGGTCTGAAAAAGCCTTTATAATACCTGGAATGTTTTTAATAGCTGTTAATCTGGATACACTTATCAAATGGGTGCTATTAATTGGCTGAAAAGTGAAATCCTGTGCGTTAAACTCTTCAAAAATAATTGGATTATTAACTTGATATAACTTTTTAGAAGGAACCGATGTAGATTTATGTAAGACATCTATTACTGGCTTAGAGTTCCCTATAACCGCATGTGCAAGTTTATATATCTGTGTAAAGATGATTCTAGCTATATGGCTATGACTAGGTGTTCCTATTTCTTCTGCAACAATAGTTTTAACTCCAGCTAATTTCCCTGCGATAACACCATGAAAGTTAGCTTCGGCACCAGATGTATGTAAGACGTTTGGTTTTTCCTTCCTTAAAAACTGAAATAATTTATAGGTAGTATTTAAAGAATAGATCGAAGGTTTTGTCTTTAGATTAACTACTCGTTTACCGTTGTTTAAAATTTCTTGTGCTGCATATCCTGTATTGTTTAAACATACGAATACCCATTCATTGTCATCTTGTGCATGGCTCACGTTAACAAGTCTTTTTTCAAGACCCCCAAAATCTAAGAAAGTAGATAATCTAATTATTTTCATTACTTGTCTTTGCGAAATAGTTTATGGCATTAGCATATTCTATCTCTAATTTAGAGTTTGCATTCGTTTTAACCCAATTCCCATTTTTAAATTGATAATAAAACTCAGATTTCGTTAGTGTAAGTGGTCCAAATCCAGTTCCTTGAAATTCAAATAAATAACAGTTTTCTTCGCTGTCTATACCAATGTCTAATGAGACAAATGGAGTTTCTAATTTATCTACAATCTGCTTAGCGTAGTTTAAGACTACTTCAGGAGTTTCTTCAAATGATACCTTGCCACTTCCGCTTGCTCTAAAATCATTTTCTCTAGTAAACCTTTTAAGACTATAATATTTGTCACCAAATTGCAATACCTTATAATCAAACTTAAGGTTTGGGATAAATTCTTGCGTAATTACTGGCGTACGTTTTTCAAAAAAAGAATTAAAATTCTCTTTGTAGAGGTGTAGGGGAGGGTCTAAATTTAAATCTTTTTTAAAGCTATTTTTCCTATTTAATTCTAATGCTAATTTTTCTTTAATAGACCGTTTCTTTAGCTTTTTTTGAATTTTAATTAATTCTACATTAGATTTTATTAAATGTACCCCACTAGATAATGCTCCTTTATTTTCTTTTAATACAAAAGGGTATTCCAAAGTTTCTTTTTCTAAAAGTAAGTCATTAATATCACCATAATATTTTCCGTTTACTCGCTCTATATTCAGCACTTTTTTCATATATTCTTGATAACCTTTATTATCTAAGGAATGTAATTGATTGTAACTTGGAATTACTTGAATGTCTGGTCTGTATTGATTTATCAAGAGTATAGTATCTTGAATATATTTTAAATAATCTGGATTATAAATAGAAGAGTAAAATAAAACACAATTCTTAGCGATATCGTCTATATTCTCTACTAAATTATTAAAAGAAATTATCTGTGTGTTCCAACCCAAGTTTTTTAAATGCTTTTCAAAAACCTGAATATCTAGACCCATCCAAATGCGACCGGCCATATATTGATTGAAAATTGGAGATATAATGATATTCATTTTAAAATTGTTTAATTAATTTAGCTGGATTTCCACCGAATAATGAGTTTTTTGGCACGAGTCCCTTTACAACACTATTAGCTGATATAACCGCACCCTCTTCAATTATTGTACCACCAAGAATCATACAACCAGCTCCAACCCAAACATTATCTTCTAATATAATCAATTCCCCTTCATCTTGTGTATTAATTCTATTAGCAGTATTATCAAAAGATAGTTGATGTCCATTAGAATCCATAATCTGAGTGTTCGCTGCTATTAAACAGTTTTTTCCTATCTTAATACTTTTATAAGCATGAATACAAGTTCCATTAATTCTGGAATTGTCTCCAATATAAAAAGAACTTCCCTCTTTGTCTGCGATTAATTTTACAGGACTATGCATATGGAGATGATAATATTTCTTATCTGAGTTGAGTGTTACGTTATTCCCTAAAACTATTGAAGCAGATTTATATTTAACAATTTTGGGATGTTATAAAACAGTTAAATTCTTTTGAAAATCTATACCGAGAAGTTTCAAAATTATTTTTGTATATATAGAAGATAATTTTATCTTAATTAAATATAACTTATAGGTTAAAAATGATATCATATTTATTAGATAATAGGTTTATTTAAATATTCTTAAATATATTGATATTAACGATTTTCCATTGAATGAAAATTTTACAAAAGTTTTAGTTATTTACTATCCATTTGTAAGATTTATAAATGTTTTTATTGCACTATTATCATCTAAGAATGAATAATAGACCAATTACGATAGTTTTTTAAGAATTTAATCCATTTACTTCGTATAACTAAAGTTCTATTGATTAAAGTTGAATAAGGGAATGAGCTGATATGACACTTAATTTATTTAAATGATTTATTATTAATGTGAGAAATTATAAATCATTAATTTCTATGCTATGAATTGATAAGACTAAAAAATCTTAATTATATACTTATCCTTTAATAATCATTTATTTTAGTATAATTCGAGGAATAAGAAAAGTCCAAAGGTCCTTGAATGTAATTTTATTATAGTGTATAAGCAATAATTTAAACTGTACCCATTTACCTTTAGCTTTTCCAGCCTTATAAATCTCAGTGCTTAAAAATGCGGAATCGTCATATTTTCTATATTTATTAAATTTTCCATTAAAGAAATCATAATAAATGAAATCTTTAATTTTCATAGTTTTAGTAATTTTATCAGTTGAATATTTATTAATATTTTGACTAGTCCATGAATCACCTTTAAAAGCAACTCTATACACAGA
>JBPCUN010000034.1:0-6912 GCA_051011115.1 Weeksellaceae bacterium | reverse complement strand
AAAGCGCCTACACTAGATACCTTCGGAAAGTGTCGGTTTATCAGTGTTGTTTAAAAAGAGCAGGCTTTGCCCCGCCTGCTTCATTCAAAACTAAGTTCTCGGGTTGTAAAGAACTAAATACACTTGTTGAAAACGCCTACGGTAAGATTGTTCCTGATCCATATAAAGGTATACCATTAGACGATGCGATTAATTGGTGGAAAGTTGTATGGGAGAATCGAGGTGATAATTTTTTTGAAGAATATAAAAGGAGAAAAGGTAAGGATTGGATTGATGAAGAATTAGAGGGACTTCTAACCTTTCTCACTCAAAAAAAACCTTCCGGTCAAAATGTTAGTGGTTATACAAAGCTTAAAAGAGTGCTTGACCTACATACTAATGCTACAGACTCCTCCTTTCAAAAAGACATATTGAAACTACTTCGAAAAGGTAAAATTGTAATAATTGACTTATCACAAGGAGATCCGAAAATTCAGAAAGTTCTTTCTGAGAGAATATGTGAGGAGGTCTTTAGTGACAGCATGAAAAGGTTTACACAAGCGGCACCAAACAACTTCGTTCAGTTTTATTTTGAAGAAGCCCATAATCTATTTCCGAAGAAAGATGACAAAAATCTTAGCCAAATTTACAGCAGAATTGCAAAAGAAGGAGCAAAACTAAATCTTGGAATGATTTACGCTACCCAGGAAGTGAGTTCCATAAGTTCAAATATTCTAAAGAACACTCAAAACTGGTTTATAGCACATTTAAATAATGATGATGAAACCAGAGAATTAAAGAAGTATTATGATTTCTCTGATTTCACAGAATCATTGGTCAGGTTCAGTGCTAAAAATGACAAAGGATTTGTTCGCATGAAAACCTACTCTAACCCTTTTGTTGTACCTGTTCAAATAGATCAATTTTTAGCAAAAAAATAATATGGCTTATAATCAATCGGGTAATCGTCCTTTCGAACTTGCAAGTAAAAGCAATCACATTCACATCATAAAAGACCCTGACGTCCAGGCATTTCTTAATAACCACGAATTGCCAAAAGAGGGTGAAGGGATTGCCATAAATAGCGAATACATAGTTAACATAGAATACGAAAAATCTGATTCTATTGAGTATATTATTGCAGTTGATGGAGGCGATACAACTGTTCCTGTAAAATCCAAATTTCCATCCTCAACTTTGACTTTCTTTCAATTTGGAGCCAATCTTCTTACGATTACAGATTTAAAAGCACTCAAAGAAGAGGCATTTATTGCTCCTCAGTCAATAGCGAAACTAAAAGAACTACAGCGAATAAAATTCACTCTTCCAACAAAGAATATTGGTCTAATAAAAAAAGATGGCAGTCGAGCCACACTTACTTATTCAGTGCGAAAGGCACTTTATGACTTTTTCAGCACTCATGATTACCTATCAACTCTGAAATGGTTCCTGTTTGAAGAGTACAAAAACGAACCTAGACAAATCAGAGAATTAGCTAGTCACCCTGAAAACAGCTCTACAAAAAAGGTGCAAATAGAAAGAGATAAAATTGGTAGTGACTATATCATGAAACATCCTGATGGTGATGTCTTTCTAACAGATATTTTCAGGTTGCATGAAGTAGTAGATGAAGATTTGGGAGCAGGGGGAATAGTAGGTTATTTACGTAATCTTATTGAGCATTTCATACTTATTGACACGATTAGAGGAGTATATAAGAGGAGAAAAAACTCATTGAGCGAGGTTATTTTTATTAAGGATGGTCCTCTAGGTTTCTTTGGTCAAACAGCAAACATGCACGAACCAATGAGAGAACTAATAAACCATTTACAAGCTGAATTGAAATTGTACTTAGTCGGAATTGAAAAATCAGGACCATTCGTTGAGCATGCTCAGGAAATTCAAAACAAAATTCTTCCAGGGCAGGCGTATCTGCTATCTAATCAGCATATCTACAAATATATTAAACCAGGTGCTAGTGATAATCCAGAAGCGTACGGTAGAACATCATACTATAGTAGTAAAATCATTTTTAAGTCAAGAGATGAACGTATTTATGTTGTCACAATACCAACTGAAAATTCCGATGTCGTTCTCGATCCTAAAAAGAAAGATTTTATGAATTTGGATACAATATTGAAATATGTTGAAGAGTTGAAGAGCGACATGTATGATAACTCCCTCTTACCAATAGCACTAGCAAACAAGCTAGTCTCACTGTCAGATCACCCAAGTTCCGTTCTGCTCGAGAAATTTGCAAAACGACTTATAAAATGATTCAAGCCCACGTCAATACACATTTGCAAGTCGTTCAGTTCAGCCGCATAAGCCAAAACTTGCCTATGAGTATGGCTGCCCCAACGTTGATTGAAAAGAAAAATCTTGGCCATAAATTAAAACCTATACACTAGGCAAGATTTGGTGCCAGTGTGAATGCTAAATCAGTTAAAATTTTCTGAAAGTGGACAGAGAAGTGTCTTAAAATTCTATACCCTGCATAATTAAACTGTTCCCAACAATTAAAAATTAAAAAATGTATAATCAAGCTACATATCCCAAAGAAGAAATAATGCGACTTGTCAAAGAAGAATTCTTTACGGAAAGTGAATTGAACGTACTTCAGGGATTTTACTCACTAGAAAATTGTGAAGCAACAGCTCCACAACTTGCAAAATACTTAGGATATCAACATTTCTCACCTATCAATAGTATCATCGGAAAAATGGGAAAGAGAATTGCGAAAGAATTAAATCTGCCATTAAGAAAAAGAGATAACGGAAAGGAGGCCGGTTGGGATATTATATGCGAAGGTGAACCTCAAAAAGAAGGATTTTTATGGAAATTAAAACAGCCAATAAAAGATGCATTCAAAGATTTAGGATTTGGACCAATGGAAATTTCTATTGCGGAAGAACTGCCCAACGAAATTGAGTTAAGTGAAGGATTGAAACAAACAATTTTAGTAAATAAATACGAAAGAAATAAACTTGCAAGGGCGATTTGTTTGGATAAATATGGATATAAATGTCAAGTTTGCAATTTTGATTTTGAAGAAAAATATGGTGAAATTGGTAAGGACCTTATACACGCTCATCATATTGTTCCTATCTCAGAAATAGGCGAAGAGTATATAATAAATGCTGAGAAAGATTTAATTCCTGTTTGTCCAAATTGTCATGCCATGATTCATCGCAATAAAAACAGAGTTTTGACGGTGAATGAATTAAAAGAAATAATAAGAGCTCAAGAGAACAATCCCTACAGCGAAAATCCTTAATACACAGTCCTATTGCATGTATGTTGAGTCGTTTTCAATTATAAATATTCAAATATGTGGTTCGAAAAACTAACAGGATTCACTGAGAAATCACCAAATTATGTAAGAGAAAACCTGATTGTTGATGGAAAAGATTTTATCTCTAAAGTAAATAATGAAAGGTTCTCTTTTGGGGAGTTAGAGGTATCAACTTTAGCAGAACTTAAAAATAAAAGCCCTAAACTCAACAATTATACAGGAAAAATTAAAGTAAAAGAAATTGTGGCAGATGTAGGCGAATTACATTGTAATCCTGAAAATTCAAACGCTCTTTTCCAAGCGGCTTCCCAATTTAATCTTCTTGAAATGATAAGTCCTTCTATAACTCCCGAACAAGGGATTGATAAATATGAATCTGATTATACGCAAGGGCCCGTTTGTGCAATTAATTGTGGAGCAGGTACAATCTATAGAAATTACTTTGTAAACATGGGGAATCTACTTGGGCAAACTGCAGAGAACCAAATAGATTGTTTAGATCTTATGGGGTTAGCATTAGAAAATGAAGAACTGAATCTATGGGAGATGAAAAATGGATATGCTTTAATCTCACAAGAAGGACTTTTAACAATAAATAAAAAACTTGCTAAATTAAACCATGCGGAAAGAGAAAGTTTGAAAGACAAACTAAAAGTTGGTATTCAATGGAATACAGAAGTAACAAAATCGACTACAAGACATAAAGTATCACAAATATATTGTTCTGCACTTCCTGTGGCATATTGTCAAACTGAATCAAGCTACTGGGAGTCCTTTGCTAGAGTAATTTTGGAAGCAACCTATGAAGCTACGCTCTATACGGCTTTAATTAACTTAGAAAAACATAAATCGAACCTAGTTTATCTAACTTTAGTGGGTGGTGGTGCTTTCGGAAATGAAGAAAATTGGATTTTAGAATCAATGCAACAAGCGATTAGAAAATTTAAAAGCACTCCATTAGATATAAAAATTGTTAGTTATGGTCGTTCGAATAGTAAATTATTAGACTGCATTAATGAAATATAAATACTTCTGCTAATAAAGTATAAAGATTATAAGGTTTAAGTGCAAAACTGAAAGTAAGTGCATTTTTATTCTCTTACCACACTTATATTCAATCCTCTTTCAACAGTTAGCACCTTAAACATATAAACGAATTGATTCATTTTATAATAAATCTTGTTTCCGTATGCTTAATTTAAATTAAGCTTTTAAAATTTTAGTCTTATTTTTGATAAGTATATTGGAATTAATTTAAATCCTAAGTTAAAAGATGACGATAGAGGAAGCGAGACAAGCATTATATAATTTTTCTATACATGCAGATAAGATTCTAAAAACACAATATCAAAATCCAAAAACCTTAAGTAAACTAGATACTCAATATAAGCCTTTGCAACAACAAATTATGTTATGGGTCATATTGCTTATACTTACTGTTGTTCTAGCTATGTATGTATCTTCTTGGATATTACTAATTAGTTTATTCTTTATCTATAAAATCTTTATTAAATATTCTGAACATAAAGCCTATGTAGAAAAATTAAAGTTTGGCTTCCTGATTTATGAAGGAATTAGCAACAACAAGGAATTCGTCCATCTAGTGACTAAATCAGATCACTTTTCAAAGCATATGGACACGCCCTTTTATCAATGGTGTTATAATCTTCCAGGGCCTCTAGAGGTGGGTGACATGATGATATATCTTAAAAGGAATAAAGAAGATGGCGATTCATTACTTGCTTATGCAACCTTAAAGAAAAGTGGTGAGATGACTATTTATCGATGGAATGGCAATAATTATGAGATCAATGGTACATTAGAAGCAGCCAATGATAGCGTGCTTGAAGCAGCCAATGAATTTATAGAAAAGGTACGTTTATGGATTAATTATGAAAGTGAAAAAATAAAAAGAGATAAAGAAAATACCTTCAATGTTACTCAAACTAAGAAAATTGATAAAGAATTTATAAAAAAGAAATGGGCGCAAATTCATATTCCACAAGATTCTAAAAATTTGATTATGAAACTAGGAGAGAGTTTTGCTTCTGAAAGCCCAGAAGCTACCACTGGTATTTTATTATACGGCCCTCCCGGAACAGGTAAATCTTTAATTGCTAAAACATTGGCAGAAACCTTAGAGAGTGATTTTATATCTGTGAATTTGCATGATTTAAAAGGTAAACACGTAGGTGAAAGTGCACAAAAAGTAAAGGCAATTTGGCAACGAGCAAAATCAAAATCAAGATGTATTCTATTTATTGATGAATGTGAAAGTGTATTCGTAAAAAGGGGAAGTACAGCCAGTGACAGTTTCACCGATGATATTGTGCAAGCTTTTATTGCAGAATGGGATGGGTTTTCTAAGCAAAATAATGTGATGGTGTTAGGTGCTACCAACCGTAGAGATATTATGGATGATGCTGTGTTATCACGTTTTGCCGAACAAATTGAGATTGCTCTACCTAATGCAGCAATGAGAGAGGCAATTCTAAAAGATGAATTATTGAAAAATGGCGTGAAACCCGCATTACCAGAAAAGGTAGCGGATGACTTACAAGGTTTTTCTGGAAGAGATATTGCTAATTTGGCTAAGAAACTGGTGAGATCAGGTGAACCAATTACAGAAGATTTAATACAAAAACTTACGAAAGGTAAAAGAACCTCTGGCAATACCAGTGTAGATAAAAATGCGACTTGGGACAGGCTTGTTTTAGCCGATGATAAGAAAAGAGAGCTTATCTCTGTGTGTAATATGTTAGCCAAAGCAGAAATCTTAAAACAAAAGAATATCAATATCCCTAAAGGCATTTTACTATACGGACCTCCTGGTACTGGTAAAACCCAAATTGCTAGAACCATGGCAAATGAAAGTGGCCTATCTTTTATGGGTGTTTCTACAGCAGATATGAAAGCCGGATATATTGGGCAAAGTGGGCAATTGGTAAAAGATATTTTTGAACGTGCTAGAAGCCAGTCTCCATGTATTTTATTTATTGATGAATTAGATATCGTTGCACCAGGCAGAGACGGAAATAGACAAGATCAATTTACTTCTGAAATTGTAGGTCAATTGCTTCAAGAACTTGATGGCGTAAAAGCAGATACGGCCAATATTTTTGTCTTAGCAGCAACCAACCACCCATCAAATATTGATTCTGCAATACGCTCTAGATTTAATAAACAGGTAGAGATTCCATTACCGAATTTAGAGGAAAGAGCTGCAATATTAAAAGTCATGTTAGCCAAGAAACCCATTAACTTTAATCTAGAAGAAGGCGCTATTCAACTTGCATCACAAATAGAAGGCAAAAGTGGTCGTGATATTAAAAATTGGATTGACAGCGCGGAACAAAAGGCTATTATGAGACATGTAGAGTTAAATGATATAGAAAACTTGGTCATCGAGTTTCAAGATTTTATGACTGTTTAATTCCTAATTTAGCAAGCAAACTATGGGTAGTATATCCATTGGACAAGAAATGGCTGTCTGATAGTTTAATAAAACAATTCCAAGATTCAATTAAAGTTGACATACTAAATCTTTGTTATATTATAAACCAATCATCAAAATACACTCAATTACTTTTTCTATAGCGGTAAATCAAAAGATTCATACATCTACTTGAACCCATGCT
>JBPCUN010000033.1:0-46660 GCA_051011115.1 Weeksellaceae bacterium | reverse complement strand
GTTCTTTAGTCTCACGTTCAAACGTAATTGAAAATGGATGGTTTCCATTTGTCTTGCCATAAGATATTGACTCTAAGTAAGATGTATTGTTATTTGTAGAATAAGTATAAAGAATTTCATTACCATAAGAGTCAATCATAAGTCCAACAGAATATTGTCTTGGAGCAACTTCTTTATATTTTGCAATTTTCCCATCAGGATATTGTACCATGAAATTGTAGGCATCATCTTCATCTAATTTTGTAATCTTTATTGTTGAGTAAATTTCTGTTACGGCGGTATTTGGGTTTTCATCATCAAATCCTATTAATCTTTGTCCATCAAGATAATAAGGGTCGCTTTCATCAAATTGAGGTCCTTCATACTCTCCGTCAATATGCTTAACCTTTCCACCTATTGTTATTGAGGACAACCCGACTATATTCCAACCATAACCTGCTTGTCCATTACCACCATCACTTGAATACGCGAGGGTAAGATTAGGTTGAAAGTTATTAACTCCTTTAAATACCTCTATTGGGACGTTATAGGTCAATGCACCTTGTGCATTGACATTTAACTCTCCTTTAATTGTTGGTATCACTTCATTAGAAGGAGTTGTTAAATTTTCTGACGTTCCAGAAGAAGTACTTTCTTGAGATTCTAAATACCCCGATTTATCTACATTTAACTGGATAATTTCCTGTGAAAACCCCAATGTAATAAACAAAAATAAAAAACAAAATAATAGGAATTTTTTCGTATTCATAGCTTAGGGTGTTATTGTTTTATTAGATGTTTTGTTACAACCCCTCCAGTATTCAAATGAAATTGAACAATATATATTCCGAATGGATAGGTAGTCATATTTACCAATACCGAGTTAGTAGAAGGACTTACTTGAACAGGAATCTCATAAGCACCATTAATAGGGATAATAGTTATGGTTGTTATCAAGTTATGTACTTCTTGATCCCAACTTAAAGTCGTGAAATCATTTGTAGGATTGGGAGCTAAATAAAAGTGATTGCTCAAATCTTCATTATCATCAGATCCATTACCAGGGTCGGGTTCTCCATTATTAGTGCAGTTATAATTTGAAACTTGATTGCCAGCTTCGTCAAAATTAAAGCACTTACTAGACTGAATATCAAAATCAAAAATAGGTTCAGTGATTATAGAAACATCATTATCACATATCGTATTTAATGTATTGTTTACGCTTCCTTGCCAATCAACAACAGAACAATAATTGTTATAAAGAATGGTATTGTAGTTTTCAACTTCTGAAAGATCTACCAATTCAAATTGAAAGCCCAACTCAAAGGGTGTTGCACGTCTAAAGTCAAGGTCATTCTGAACTTGATAATTGATTAATTGTATGTTCTCATTATTCTTTTGAAATGACTTGACATAATAATTTTTGTTATAGTTAATTCCATTGCTATTTATGGCATCCCTATAATAATTCCTATCACATAAAATATAATCACTTTGAATGTCTCGACAACCCCAACCAATAAAAGATATTGTATAATACTTATCTAATGATTTTCCATTGATTTTCCTAGTTCTTAATTTGACAAAATCGCTATAATTATTTAGTAAAAAACGTCTACTAGAAAATAAACTTCTCTCATGCTCTTGTTGATTAACTTCATTAAACATAGAGAAAAAATAATCATTTTGCGTATTATTTGGAATATCTCTTCGAAAGATCAAAAATTTACCTGATTTTAAAATAGTGTTATTAGGTATTGTAAAAGCAGAAGCGTTATCTGAAAGAACCCATCCTGAAATATCAATATCTTCTTTAGAATAGTTAAATAATTCTATAAATTCACCTGCATGGGCATATAATGTCTCATCAAGTCTTTCATTTACTGGAGTATCATAATAAACTTCACTAATAGTAATTTGTGCTTTTAAGAAAACAGAAAAGAACACTAAAATAAATACATAAAAATTTCTCATTAGTCTTCGGTTTGGTTTGATATTATTCTTTCACGAATGGAGTTTAATCTTTCAATGTGTTGTTCATTTTCAAAATCAATATCAGATAAAACACTTAAAATAAGTGTACCTAAAGAATCATTAGCTGCAAAATCTACGTTTAGACCGAGAGCATTATTCAATATTTGTATAGCCAAATTTTCATTCCCAATTTTTTTGTAATATCGAGAAGACAAAATAATGAATAGTAAAATATTGTGTTTATTTGTTGTACCCAAAATACTATTTCCAAACTCTAACAAATGGTTTTTAGATTGCTCTAATTGATTTGTCTTAAAACCAATTTTGATTTTTCTCATAATAAACTCTTGAGTATGTTGTGGAGATTGAATCATATTTTCAATTTCATCTAACATCAAGTTGATACTAGTTAAGTTCCCAATTTGAGTTTTTCTGTATCGTAAATAATGTGCATCAAATCTGTTTAAATTTGACCAAAAATTTTGTTTTGTTACATGGTTTTCTTCAGATAAGCTGATAAGTTCATCGTAATTTTCACTTTTCCTTGCAAATTTTTTTGCTAAAAAGAAAGCTCTTGACTCATTTTTATCGAAATTATAAAAGTCTCTGGCATATAAAAAAGCCCCTTCAAAATCATTGTTTTGCTTTGATTTTTTAATTAATATCTTATATAATTCTTTTATGTGTTTATTACGTAAATCATTTTGAGGTTTATTGAGAAGTTGATTAAGTTTTTCTTCAACCTCTGGAATAGTTTTATCATTGAATCTTCTTCTGAACCTATTTATCTGTGTTTTTTTATATTCTTTGATTTCGCTATTGTTTCGTGCATCTAATGTATCTGCTTGTTGTCGGATCTTTCTTCTAACTTTTCTTAACTGTTCTTGATATTCTACTCTTTCAGGATATTCTTCATTTAAATCCCTAAAGAATCTTCTTGCTTTAATTAGTAAATTTTCCTGATCTTCAATTTCATTGGTGAATTTTTTATTACCTAAAATTATTCTTATATATTCTTTTGCAAGTCTTTCTTTGAAATCTTTATTATTCGGGTTAGCCGCTAGACCATTTTCATAAAGTTCCAAAATATTTAGCTCATTGTATTTTCTTTGTAAAAGCGTTTTTCTAAGACCGTCATAAGCTCTTATATCAGTCGGAAAATCTTCTATGATCTTATTAAACAAAGTAATTGCCCTATTAATTCTCCCTTCTTTTCTCTTTTGAGCTGCCGTAAAAAGCCTTTCAGCTAATTCTATATTTGGATTAGTATTTGGTAAATTTAATGGAATAGAAAAACTTTCGATGGGTATAATTAAAAAAGAAAGGAAACCTAATGAAGAATTATGAATAAATTTTCTACGATTTATCATATTGATTGAAGTTAAAGTTAAGAAAAAGAAAAAGCCAAGCTAAACACAAGAATCGAACTTGTTCCCCTTTACCTATGGTTTTAAGCTACATGCGTTACTTTAACTTGGCTTTAACAAATTTGGACTAAATATTCTTAAATGACAATTAAAAAGGTATTAATTAACATAAATTTAACATAAATATACTCATCAATACACACCACCTCATTAACAACCCTTAAGCCACCGAAAAGAAAGAAAATTGATTTATGCAAGGGTGGCGAAAACCACTACAAATAATAAAATCTTCGCCATGTATTTACCCTTGCAGAATTCAATTTTTGTGGCTTATATTGCTTGAGGGTTTTAATGATTTCCTTTTTCCGACTTCCATATTTCAAAAGCTTCTTTTCCATCTTCAGATTCATTAAGAAATGTCTGGAAATAGGTTCGCATTTCTTCGTATTCTGTGATTTTTGTTTGATTTTCAGCGTTTTGAGAAAGGGTATTTAGAACATAAACGGATAAAACAACCGAAATTATGACAACCACAATCATTCCCAATAAAGAATATAAAAGATAGTTGGGTGTTTTTAAGGTTTTTTGAACAGCATTGACGGACTTCTCGGTTTGTTCCGTAAATTGTTTTAAAATTGTTTGAATGGGTGTTAAATCCGGCTTGAAATTTACTTGTTTTGCTTCTGAAATCAGGTGTTCGATGATAACAATAACTTCATTCATACGGCTTTCGTGTTTTGACATATTCTCTGAATGTTTGGAAAGTGCATCGAACAAAACTTTTCCAATTTCTTCATTCGTGATTCTTCTTTTTTTAGCCATAATTTATAATTTTCTTCTTGATTTGTATAGTGTATTTTTCTCCAATAAAGCTTCGCCTAAACGTACCTTATCCACTTGTTTTTGTTGTGTTTGTGTGAGTTTAAATCCTTGGAATGAAATACCACGTTTTTTCATGTTTTTTAGACTTAATTCCTTTCCGACATCAGATGCTTTGATTCCCGGAATCTCGCCCTTTTTTCGTCCGCTTTTGTAGGTTCGGTTGTCAAATTTTTTCTTTTCTGATGGATTCATAAACCGAAATCCTTGCGTTTCGCCTTGTTTGTTTTTCATAGCGACCAAATGAACACCATGATTCGCCAAATCCTTCTGAAGCTGACCAATACTTTTGATGGTTTGCGTTTCGTAGAGAAATAGCTTTTTATAATATTTCCGCAATTCCTTGTTGGTTTCTTTTTTTCTTTCTGCAATAGATTTTGCAGTAGTCAAACCATACTTCTTAGCGATTTTCTCTGCCATATTTTGAGTACGCTTTCCAATACGAAAATCGTTTAGAGCTTTTCCGTTCATGGGATGAATGCGGTTGGCGATGATGTGAATATGTTTGGTTTTGGTTGAATGATGAATAGTTGCTATCCATTGATGCTCGTTCAGTTTCATTTCATCAATAAATTCTTGAGCATATTCTCTTAATTCTGATATTTTGTAATCTCTATCAGGCGAAGGACTCAACACAAAACTGAATGTATTATTCTCACAATCGTGATTGAATTGTTGTACGAATCTAAATTCTTTGAGTAATTCCAGACCATTTTTTCCACCCACCAAATGTCTATCCAATTCAATGGCTTTACCCAAATCATCCAAAATATAATCGAATGCTTTTGCTGAACCTTTGGTGCTAGCTCCCTTTCCAACCATTTTCTATAATGTCTAAATGTTTGTCGATTTTTTCAATCAAATCTGTTATCCTATCCAACATCAAAGGGTAATTTCCTTTCCTAAATAAATTTCCAATTCTTGTGAATTTACCTTTATAATCTTGCAGCAATAAATACGCTTGCATTTGTTTAGGATTGGGTGATGGCGGAAGCTCTCTTGCTAAAGCACAACGCAACATAAATTCTGAAATACTCAAGTTTAATATTTCAGCTTTTTGACGAATAACTGCTTTGTCCCAAGGCTCAACTCTCATTTCAATTTTGTCTGTTTTATTACTCATTTGTATTGTATTTTTTTTAATTATTTTTCGCAGAAAAATCTGACCGTTAGGTCAATCCTTTTCAACCGAAGGGAAGAAAAGCGAGGTGGTGTGTGCAGGATGCAAACAAGGGAAATTTCCCGCCGATTGTCCTGACACGCACCCATCTCGAACATTAGTACATTTAATTTCTGCGTAATTCATGGATTCTATTTTTAAAAGATGCAGAATGGATAAAATCTGCCAAATCAAATCCACGCATTTTTTGTTCATTATTTGTGAAGTTTTCAAGCAAATCCGAAACATAAATTTCATAACCTAAATTATTAAAAGTGTCTGCATAATCTGACCAAATTTGATGAGCTGATTTTCCATTTTTTGGATTACTTGAATCCGGATACAGTATAACTTTTCGGTCTTTGATTGGTCGTAGTTTGTCCAAAGTAAGTCCGTGCAAAGAACCACATGCCATCCATAAAAACTTTGGAAAAATCATGCTCATGATACACGCTGTTTTTTCAGATTCCACTATGGCAATTGGTGAGTTTTTATTGTCTTGAATAAGATGCAAACCAAATAAACATTGCGATAAATGAAATTCATTAATGTGTTTCATTTTTAATAAATGACTGTGAACCCAATTGGTTTTTTTTGTTCTATGACCATTCGTTTGGTACTGAATAATTTTACCGCCTCGTACTTTATCGAGTTCATCAATCTGCCAAAAGATTGTTCCATTGTAAAAGTAATTCGCTGTTCCGATTTTATATTTTTGAATGATTTCCCATGAAATTTTTAAACCAAAAATGAATGCTAAATGTTTGAAAAAATTGTTTTCGTTTGTTTTATAAACAGAATTTTCAACCAAGTTAAAATCATGAAAAGTTGGCGGAATGATTTCTTGCGGAATGTATTTGAATTCGGTAACTTCATTTCCGTAAGGCATTTTAAAATATCCACAGTTGACTTCTCGGTCACATCTTCCAAATTCATGGGCAACATATTTTCCTGTTTCTTGGTCAACATATCGCACAAATCTCTTCTTGCCACAACTCGGACAATGAAACTTTTTTGAGGATTTATCTAAACTGAATTTATATACTCGTTGCATTCTTTGCAGTTTTGCAGTTTTCTTTATTCATAAGGGCTATAAGCCGTATTTTACTGCAATTGATAATGCAGTATTGCACTTTCAGAAAATATAATTCTGAATTCATTTTGCAGTATTGCACTATGTATGCAGTTTGCTATCATGATTAATTGTTTGATTTATAAATAGTTAAAATTAAAAGTGCAATAGTGCAAAAAGTGCAATAGGTTAGATACTATAAATCTTCTCGTACTGACCATGCGCTATCTTTTTAAATAGTTTAAAATCTTTTAAGAAATAATGGATGTTACGCTCTTTCATGATGCGTTTTTGCAATAGGATATCCTTTGCTTCTTTGGTCATAAAAGTTTGTGGAAGAGCATTGTAAGCCTTTTGCTGACTGTCCGATAAGCCGTCCAAATAATCTTTGTTCATGATTTCTCGAACTTTGATAGCGTTAAACCTAAAATATTCAAACAATTGAATGGCTTTTTGGACAGAATCTAAATCGATATTTTCAACAGGTTTATTCTTGGCAACATCAGAAATCACTTGGATTAGCAATGCAAAACGCAATGTATATTCCTGCAATTTTACTTCAATCGCTCTTTCGTAATCGAAGTCAAATTCTGTGGAAAGGTTGTTTTGCCACTCAATCAAATAATCATACGCATCTTTTTGAAATTCAATGATTTTTTGAAATTCGATTTGTTCACTGTACTCAAAAATTTGATGAATACTTTGTTCATATTCATCTATATACGTAGGGTTAATTGAATTTTTGTTCCATTTTACATTTCTGTATTTCAGCGGAATAGCAAACAAAAATCTTTCGGTAAAACCATTCTCTATTTTGTTGCCATTGAATGTTTTAGCAATCATCTTTTCTTGAATAGAACCTATGATATCCAACTTGGTGTTTTTAATCAATAAGGCATCTTCAGAAACTCTATTTTTAACCACAGTTTTTCCTGACCACAAAGTCAAAATCAACTCTTCATCATTGCTACCATTTTTATATAATCCAAAGGATTTGATAAAACCACGAATCTCATCGTATCTAATTCCAATGCCACGTTTATTGATGTGCATGGCTTTTATCAATGCTTCAGAAGTAGAATCGTTGATGAGCAGTTGTTTGTAGGTTGGTTTTTTAGAATTTTCGCCTTGGCTAATAGCTTTGTTGTATTCGCTCAATTTCAACTTATATTCTTTGTAATTATCCGAATCAATTTTCTGTAATGGTTTTAATGCTAAAGAAATAGCGTGGCTTTTGGCATCTCCGGTTCTTCCCACAATGACCAAGTACATGCTTGTCGTTTCCAACCAAGACTCTTTCATTTTGAGTTTTATTTTATTCCCGATGGCTACCGAAGCTGCATATAAAATAGCAGCACCAAAATAATCCGCAGGAAAGCCAAGCTTGTCATCAACTTCTCTTATGATTAGTTGAATATCAATGGGGAAAACATCATTCGGAAATAGATTCTTTGTTCCTTGGATTTTTTCAAAATCTTCTTGTAAACCTTGGATAAGGTTTGGTTTTGTGTTATTTTCGCACATAATGAGAAAGTTTTAATAAAGCGTAAGAGGGTGAAAGGACTTACGCTTTTTTGTTTTGGTGATTTCTTCTTCCGTACTCCAATAATTCTTTCTTGGAATAATAAAATCTCCCATGAAATTCATAATGAGGAAGCCCTTTGTTTTTTCGCCAATCTATGATGGTTGGGTCAGAAATTTGAAGGAATTTTGCAGCTTCTTTCTGCGAAATGAGTTTCTCGTGTTCGTCAGTGGGTTGTGCTGATTTGGAAATAATAACTTGATTAGCTTTGTTCAGAATGATTTCAACTGCTCGCTCTAAGTCGTTTTTTGTGTGTGAATAAAGTTGTAGTGACATTTTATTTATTTTAAATTGATTTAACAACCCAAAACTCTAAATAAAACGCTATGATATAAATACAATCTTAATATTAAATTATAAAACACTAAATATCAATTTTATAATAGTGAAAAATTATATATTCGATCTATGATTTTAACCAGCCCTCAACAGTTTTTACTTTAAGATCAAACTCTTTTGCAATGATTTTTGCAGTTTCTTTCTTATTGATATCCATACCCTTTGTATTCACGATAGTTATGGCAATTGTTTTAGCATTTTCCTTGAGAAATTCATATTCACAAAAAATATTTGGCGACTCCATTCCACGACCTTTATTGTTTTTAAAATACTTCTTAATAAACAATCTTAAGTCTCTTTGTTGATAACTATTAACGCTCATTTTATGGGTTTTTTCAAGATTATCAATAATTTCTTTTAGTAGTCCATATTCCGAAACATCTTCTGGTAATTTATACTTAGAATTAACTTCGACATCATTCATTATAGACTCCTTTATTTCATTAAGTTCAAAACTGATAGAGTCTTTAATTTCAAGATTACTATTTTTAATTAAAAACAAAGCACTATCTATTTTTTCAAAGATCTCTTCTTGTATAATACGCCCTTTTTCATTCTTTATATGTGCATTAATTAATTCTGTTTCATAATGAAATCCATCCTTGTCGTTAAACTTTAGTGTCGTTGATGAATGAAAAAATTCTTCAATCATAGATTTTTTATCTATGTTTTCTTGTTGGACTAACTGTTTTTCAAAATCTTTAATTGTGGATAAAATATTTTGTGTAAAATAATAATAAGTTAGCCTTCCTATATTCGTATTAGCCTTAGACTTTGAAAGTTTTTCATCAAATTTTTCAAATGAAATTATATCCTTCCAATGAGGGTTAATAAATTCCATAAAATACTTTCGGTATTGTTCATCACTTATCCTATTCCAGTTGAAATTTTTTAATTTTTCGATAATAACCTCATAGACTTTATGCCTATACGCTTCACTATGTCTTGATTGATAATACTGAACTGAGGTATTGTACTTGTTATATTTAAAATTTGGTAGTAGTTTTTTAAATATTTTTCGATTAAAGTATAATGACGTAACTATAAAAACACCAATTAAGAGGATGTAACTAAATTCTTCTAAAAGACTGATTACGAAAACAATATTTACGATACTTATACTTCCATAATACAATATAAATGGAGTTCGGAAAATTGTGTTTTGTATGAAAAAAACTTTTTCATTGTCAAACCTTTTAGTTACTAATTTAGCTGATTCATAGACCAAAAAGAATGTAGTTAAAATAATGACGACTGTGAAAAATATAAATTTTAATTCCATGCGTTATCCATTTGTTCATCTGTAAATGCCTCTGTTACTTTCATGTACTTATCTAATACAGAGTCTTTCTTAATATTGGCAATTTTTTTAATTGCTTTCGGTTCCATGCCGAGTAATAGAGAATTCGTTATAAAAGTTTTACGTGCAGTGTGACTTGTAATAAATTTATATTTAGGATGCGTAAGTGAATGCTTTTTATTTCCCACATACCAGTGCGTTGTAATGGGTTGATTAATACCCACAATTTCACAACATTCTTTTATATAGTCATTTAATTTTTGAGATGAAATCGATGGTAAGGGTTCATATATTGTCCCTTTATATTTGGCGAGAATTGCTTTAGCATACTTATTCAACTTAATAGCATGGTTTTGCGTTTTGGTTTTTTGAATTGAGATTACAATATGATCTTCTGTAATATTGGCAAGATGAAGCTTTGAAAGGTCGGAAAAACGCAATCCAGTAAAGCAACCTAAACAATAAATATCTCTAACATGTGAATGTCTATCTTTTTTAAATTCATAATTATAAAGAAGCATTAATTCGTCAAATGTTAAATATATGATGTCAACATCATGCTCCGATGCCTTGAATTTCTCGTAATCTCTATTGGTATTTAAATTCTTTTCAGTAGCCCAATTCAAAAAAGATTTTAGAACAGAAATAATTTTAGCGAAGTAATTTTGCTTAATTTTTCTTTTTTGGAAAGCATATTTTCTGATATCATTAAAGAATTCTTCATTAATCGTATCAAAAGTCAAATCCGTATTTGTTGCTTCTGTAAAATCTTTAATAAAGTTTTTTACTGTTGTTTGACCTTTTATAGTATTCTTAGACTTTGTAACCTTGCCTGCATCAATATATTCTTGAAATGATTTAAAGAAGTCAGCTCGTTCTGTTAAATCTTCAAGCTTATTAAATAACTGATTAAATGCTTTGGTTGTAAATGCTATATTATTCGCTTTCAAATAAAGAAAAAGATTTTGCACCTTGTTTTCAATTTCCTGTAGTTCAATATTTATTAGTTGGTAATTATTCTTTTTCTCTTTACGCAAATTGGGTTTAACTCGATGGCCATCCCAGTGTTTTTCCAAAACTGACAATCCAGTATTTTTTCTAATACGTTTACCCAAATGCCTTACTACTAATTGAATCGGCATTAAACCATCTTTCGTTTGTTTTTCCTTCCTTAATTCAAATTTTATTTTCATCCCAAATTAAATTAATTTAAAACTAATAAAAGGGTGGCTAAAAAGGTGGCTAAATTTTAATTTAAGACAACTAAAATCAAATAAAAATTACAATACCTAACCCCATTGTTAATCAAAGTTATTGAATTTAAAACAATCAAAGGTGGATTAAATTAAGTAAATTTTAAGTGTAGTCCGGCCTCGGGTACTAAGAAACCTCGCAATCGTTTGATTGTGAGGTTTTTGGTTTTTGTTGGGGTGCTCTGATTTATTCCTATACTTTTATAAACTAATTAAACTCATGTTTAATAAGCCAATGTAGACAATAGCCCGTTGTACAATAAACAACAATTTACTATCTATGCCTAATGTCCACGATTAAAGATAAGTTTGCTGAAAGAGTTAAATCACTTAGAATAAGAAATGAGTGGTCACAAGAATACTTAGCTTATAAAGCAAGCGTAGATCGCACATATTTACAAAGTATCGAAAGTGGAAAAAGAAATGTATCACTTTTGGTACTAGATAAACTCTCAAAGGCCTTTGAAATATCTATTTCTGAACTGTTAAAAGATATATAGTGAATTTAAGAGAAGTTGCATTACCAGATAGTTTAGAATATTCTTTTGAAAGTAATAATAAACCATACGATTTTTACTATCAGAGTTTTGAACAATCTAAAAATGTTTACTTTCTACTAGGTTATTTTAGTTCAAATGCCATTCAAACCATTATTCCTAGTTTTTGTCAATTCTTAAATAACGACGGTAAACTGTTTTTTGCAATTAACCAATTTATTTCTCGCAGAGACTATAATGAACTATTTAACTATGAAAGTCATGAGGAAATAGACAACTCTGAATTAGTTAGTATTTTTGAAGATATAAAGACATTACGAGACAGAATGTCAAAAAGCAATCAATTCTTTTTTAACTGTCTTAGATACCTTCATAAAAACGATAGATTAAATTTTGTTATTATCAAACCAAGATCTGGAACGCTATCTCATTACAAAAAAGCAATGTTTGATGATGGCGAAAATCAATTACTAACAAATGGAAGTTCTAACTTTACTGCGAATGGTTTAGTTATAAATGCGGAAAGTTTTGATGTCAGCAGAAGTTGGGGGAGTGATGCAGAAAAACTTAGAATTGACAATTTCAAAAAAACTTTTAGAGAAATTTACAATAATGAAGACAAACAATTTGAATATTTAAGTAAGAATGACTTAAATATTATAGAAGCTAGTTCTAATGATAAAAGTTTAAAAGAGTTATTGTTAGATGGTATAGAAATTTTATCACAAGAAGTAAAACGTAACCCTGCATTTAAAGATAAACTAAAACGTTATGAGACTTCATTTCGAGAAAAAGTTGAACAAATAGAAAATGAACCTCGATTTCCATTTGATAAACCTAGAGATTATCAGGTGGAGGCATATCAAAATTGGGTTAAAAATGATTACAGTGGAGTATTTGCAATGGCCACTGGTACTGGGAAAACATTAACTTCTTTGAATTGTCTTTTAAATGAGTGTAAAAGATTAGGATATTGTAGGGCGATTATTCTAGTACCTTCCCTAGCCTTACTTGATCAGTGGGAAATTGAAGTTAATTCATTTAATTTTAAGAATGTTTTGAAGATTGGTGGAGGTAGTAAATGGGAAAAAGAATTTGCCAATTATGTTAGCAACTATAAATGGGGTGTTAAAAAGGATATAATTTTAATTTCCACTTATGGTAGTTTTGTACTTGATAAGTTTCAAAATTTATTTCAAAATATTCATAAGGATTTTTTATTAATAGCCGACGAGGCACATAATATGGGTGCAAATAGGATTAAACATGTAATACAAAATGTAAATCCTAAAATGAGAATAGGTTTATCTGCAACACCAAAAAGAATTTATGACCCAGAAGGAACTTCTGCAATAGATAGTTTTTTTAAAGACAAACCTCCTTATACTTATAATTTCGGTATGGAAAGGGCTCTAAGGAAAGGCTATTTAACTGAGTATAAGTATTATCCTATAATTGTTGAGCTTACCGAATCTGAGCTTGAAGAATATTTAGAAATTTCAAAGAGATTATTAATTTATTTCGATTTTGTTAATGGTAAATTTAAGGATGATCCAATTGTAGAAATGCTTTTATTGAAGAGAAAGAGTATTATTCATAAGGCTTCTAACAAATTAATCACATTTAATTCAATTCTAGGAGATTTAAAAGAACAAGATAAACTAAAATATATTTTTGCATATATACCCGAGGGTTTTTCAGATAATAATAAAGGTGAAAGTGAAAAGATATTAGAACAATTTTTAAAAAGCTCTCATGCCAAGTTTCCTGAACTCAAAATGAACTCCTACACTTCACAAGACCAAGACTTAAAAGAAATTTTAAGAGGTTTTTCAGAAGGAAAAATCAACTTACTTCTAGCTATGAAAATGCTAGATGAAGGTGTTGATGTTCCTAGAGCAGAAATTGGAATTTTCGCAAGTAGTACAGGGAATCCTCGCCAATTTATACAGCGAAGAGGTAGGTTATTGAGAAAACACAAGGACAAAACATTTTCTACGATTTATGATATGGTAGTCATTCCTACACAGGATGGGTATATAGATGATAACTTTAAAATGGAAAGAAATCTTGTAAAAAACGAGCTAAACAGAGTTGCATATTTTGCAAGTTTATCTACGAACTTTTATGATACGAAAGAAAATTTAGAAAATATTTGCAAAAAATATGAATTAAACCTTGATACTATAATTAATGAATTATAAAGTGTGACCATGGAAAGAAATAAAATTTTAAGAGAAATATTATCTGATCCATCAATAATGGACAAATATAAATTAACAGACTCTGATTTAGAACAAATAAAGACAAGCCCTCCGTATTATCAAAAAATAACAGAAGTGCTATCTGTAATAATAAATGAGAATGACAATCATTTAAGTAATTCTATGATATATAAAAAAATTAAAAAAGTACATAATATAGGTTAATATGGCTTCAATTATAAACAGCATCTCATTTAAGAATTTCTTCAATTACTATGGGGATTATGAAGACACAAGATATGATTTTGAAGAAGGTGTAAATATCATAGTAGCCGATAATGGTGCAGGGAAATCAAAATTTTTTAATGCCTTTTTATGGTTATTTTATGATCAAGTATTAGATTCTGATGACAAACAAAAGAAAAACGTAAAAGATTTTGCGGTTAAGATAATTTCTGATAAGGCCAAACAAGAAACGCCTATAGGTGATCAAGTAGTTACGGGTATCAAAATTGAGTATTCAACGAGTAGACATAAATATCAAATTGAAAAATCGTTTACAGCTACAAGAATAAGTGATAAAATTACAGATTTTGATAGTTGGCAAATTATCATAAATGATATAGAAATTGATAAAACAGATCATATTTTGCCGAAATATAAACCTGTTTACGATACTGAAGAAAAAGAAAAAATTATTAAGAATCTAATCCTCCCAACATTAAGGCAATATTCTTTTTTTCAAGGGGAAGAGGTTGACAAGATGATAGATTTTTCAAAAAAATCAAGTATTGAAGAAGCAGTCAGAACGTTGACCAACATTAGTAAATATGAAGAAATTTCAAATATTATTAAGGAAATAGCGGAAAAAGCGGAAAAGGATTTAAATAAGCAAACTAAAGCTACAGATGAGCATAATGATAGGTTAGATAAAGCCTTAGAAGAAAAGGAGGTATTAGAAAAAAAGTTAGAACAAGAATCTGATAGACTTAGTGAGTTTAAACAATTGTATGAAGATGCTGAACAAGAAAAAAACAATTTAGAACAAAATTTTGCTAACGCTGAAAAGAGAAAAGAGTTAGATGATAAAATATCTAGTAAAAGCAAAATATTAAGAGGGGTAAAAGAAGAGTACGATAACTTTCTTAATGGAATAAACAATAGATTTTTTGACGGTAATTTTGCTTGGATTTCACTTGGCTTTGAAGATTCTATTGATATTTTTAGAGATAAGATAAAAGAGTTTAGAAAAGTCAGGTATGAAAAACAAGCATTATTAAATGCTTCTGAAAACCCCAATGATTTTTTTACATTTCTTCCTATAAATTCACCTGATGCAGTTTCACTAGATAGCATGATTGAGAAAGAGCATTGCTTTGTATGTGATAGAGAGGCAAAAAAAGGATCAGATCCGTATAATCATCTAATAAAGTTAAAAGAACGACCAAAGAATAAGGGTACAAAATCTTTCGTTAAAAATGATTTGGAAGATTTCTTTGGGAATTTACAGATAAATGCAACACCTTTTTATAATAAATTTGACACTATACAAAGTAGTGTTATTAGAACTAGAGAAAAGGAAATTGAATTAAGGGAAAAGCTCGATAAACTTAGTTCTGAATTGAAGTCTTTAAAATCCCAGAGAAAGGATATTCTAATTGCTGGCACTGAATCTGATCAAATAGATAACGCTACATCTATTATTAACAGTTATAAAGGTGCAATTAAAAGAATGGAGCAGGCATTGTATAGAATTAATAGATTAGATGATAGTATTAAATCTATAAAAACAGATATTAGAAATACTGAAAATGAAATCAAAAATTTGCGTCCTCAAAATATTCCTGAAGGATATACTCTAAATTATGAGATAAGTAAAGACTTAGTTGAAGCATCATTTAATGCAAAAGAACGTGTTTTTGATAAAATGGTAGGTTTGTTAGAGAGTCACGCTAATAATCACTTTGAAAATTTAATTAAATACAACGATATAAAAGGTGGTGTATTGAAGTTTAAAAAAACGCCTTCTGGTGGTATTTCTTTGGATTATATTGATGAGCTAGGTAACGAAGTATATGGTGCTTCAGAAGGATTCCAGAGAATGAAAAAATTTGCTGTAGTAATGGCTATTATAACTGCAAACACTTCTCATTACAACTACCCACTTTTGGCTGATGCTCCATTATCAGCTTTCGGTAAGGCTTTTAATAAAGGTTTTTTTGAGGCTATTCCTGATGTGTTCCCACAAAGCATTATTTTAGTTAAAGATTTTTATGATAAAGATGTACCTGAAAAGTTAACAGATTTAGGGCAAAAACTTCTTGAAAAGGATTTCATTAAAACTTTTTATATAAATGAAGTAGATAAAGAATTAGGACAAATAGAAAGAAGTACTAATATTGAAAGAAGAAAGTAATGAATGCACAAGAATTTAAATCAAATATAACAACTAAAAGACCTAGATATGCTAATAGTAGAATACCTCTATTAGACGCATTTTCAGAAAAAGGCAGTAGAAACGCAGATTATAGCAGATTTGGACCTATTTATGAGTTATATATCTATAGTATGATGCTGGGAATAAAAAGAAAGTCTCGCTTACCCTTACCCCCTAGAAACTTAACATCTGATTTTTTGGAACTTGGTAAATGGAAAAGAGACTCAGCTTTAGTAGATTTCTTGCTTATGGTTATTTTTACACAGACAGAAGACTTAAGTTTCGATTGGAATGATTTAGAGGACATGGAAGAAGAACAACTAAATTTCGTTGTTAGTGAAATTATTACACTTATTGAAGAATATGCTAATGGTGGTTTAGAGTATTTAGAAACCCTTTGGCAAAATGGAGAATTAGATACTTCCCATTATATGTTTATTGATTTATATAATGAGGTGTAGGATACTAAAATCTAACGTCAAAAAACTTAGGTAAGTATCTATAAGTCTTTTTATATTTATCAATATCATGTTTCTCTATTATTGATTTTGAAAGAAGTTCCTGTTCATCATCAAAGTAATCATTTATCAAATCTATTTCTTTGAGGGTAAGATTAGGAATTTTTAAATTGTAAGCTGTTTCATCAATATTTATAAAGCTTAATTTATCAATATCTAATTTGTTCAAATCAAACTTACTCTTAGATATAACGCCCCCTAAGGTGAACATTTTTGCTCCTCTATTTTCTTGATATGTAATATTAAACAACTGGTTAAAAACTAGTTGCTCATTCTGACTATTGTTCCTATCAGATATGGTTTCCTTAATCAAACTTAATAGCATTTTTCTTATGGTCTTATAATTTTGCTGACCAGTAAAATCAATATTTTTTATTCCAAAAGGAACTAAATTTTGAAATTTTTCTTCAAATTCACTAACAGAATATTCTTTACCTGTTTCTTTGGATTTCAATTCTCTATTACATGTTATTAAATAAATACTACCTTCTGGAAGCTTACTAAAAAGGAGTTTTATATCTTGGAACATATAGTTATCAAGTGTTTCATCATAATCTAACCACACCAATGATTTAACACTTAAATCAATGTTCTGCAAGGCATTGGTGGAGAAATCCTTAATAATTTGTATGAAAGAAAAAGGAGCATTAAATCTCAATTTTTCAATAGTGAATTCGCCACCTTCTATACTAATTAATTTATCGAGATGTAATTCCTTATGAAATAACTTAAAATCTGTAAATGATATACCACCAAAACCGATGTATTGATACTCTCCCTTAAAATGGTTGCATATTTTTAAAAGACTAGCCAATAACATTTTTCGTTCGGTAAATTTTAGTGGTCTTGTTTCGTAATTTAATTTTTTTGGACTATTCATCGTCAATTAATTCCTCCATTTTTAAATAATAATCAAAAATATATTCTCCTAATTGCTTATAACTTGATGTTTCTGAACTTTTTTTAGCTAATTCAGCATGTTCCCTCCAAGCATTAAATGAAACCCGACACCAATCTTTCGTTTCTGCTACTTTATCTATATTTAATGGTGGTTCTATAAATTTTCTCTGAACATCAAACGAATTTTGTTTTAGTTCTATTACAGATATTTTATCTTCTTCTTCACCTAATAATTTTCTATAGTTATTTGCTTCATCTCCGAATTTTCTAACTTTTTTTAGGAAAGCTAATACCTGACCTAACCCTTCTCGCATATAAAAAAGAGTTTTCTTGTATACTTCTGAAGAAGAATCTATACCTTTTTTGGTAGTTGTGAGAGGTAAATTAATAGTTTCTTTTGAATCCAAATATACAACACCTCTAAACATAACATAATCAGTATGAAATTTGGGTATGCCTGATGAATTCCATCCTGTTACTTCAGAGGTGTCTGCTTCAAGAACAAGCCTATCATTACAGTATATATACCAACCTGAAATAGAAGGATCACCAACATAACTTAAACCAGCTATAACCTTACAAAGAACATCATCAAACTTATCTTCAAAACAATACGGTTTTGAATTATCATTAAAAATCACGATTCCTTTCTTGCTTAATTCTACATCATTCAATATTATTTTTATGCCTTTTTCAAGACTAAAATTTAATAATCTTTCTATATCATTTTGAAGACCTTTCAAAAAGTGTTCTTCTGCAAAAATGTTAGCAACCTCTCTATTTAATTTTTCAACTCTGATATAAGTTCCATTTTCTTCTAAGTTTGAGGTTTCTGGCGTAATACTATTTGATGTAAAACTCCAATCTTCTTCTTCGATAATTGTGTCATTATCTAATTTCACAGATTTCTTTTTATTTTTCCATAGGGGAACATCAACATCGATTTGAAAATGATCTTCTTGAGTCTTTGACTCAACTTCAAATCTTTGTCCCATTTTAAATAGGGCTCTTTTCATTCCGACACCAAATCTACCTACAGAACCCTCGGCCTTAGGAGCGTCATCAGGTCTTCCAAATCGAAAAGCATATTTCTTAGCTATATCTAAAGAAAATCCACCACAATTATCTTTGACAATAAATTCTTCTCTATTAATGGTAATTTCAATAAATAATCCGTCATAAGTATCGGAGTTAATTTTATTAGCTCCATCTATAGAGTTATCTAATAAGTCTAGAATAGCATCTTTAATTGAGATATCCCTTGTAATCATCTCAATGAAAAAGGTTTTTGTAGGGTTTCCTTGTATGTTTTCCATACTACTGCTCGTTTATATGATTTTCAATTTTATCAACTAAGAAACTAAATCCATCAACATTTCTTCTTTCTTCAAGCTCGGCATTAATCAATTCTAATCCATCGTCAATATGCATTTTGATGTATTTTGGTATATCCTTATTTAAACTGGATATCTGATAGTGAACACAAATAAGTCCAATATAATAATCTTCATATTCTCCTAAAAGTACTTTTTTTGAATATTCTTTTCCAGATGAATTTTGAATTTCTTCCAGATTCATCAATCTATCTTTAGACAAAGAATAGGTTAAAGCCAACCTTGCTATAACATTCTCGGCTCCAAGATTTAGTCTGCGACTTAATTTTGAGACTATTTCCTTATTTTCTCTGCTTGTTCTAATCTGCGTAAACATTCAATTGCTCTTTAAATTTTACGAAAACTTCATCCATCGGATATTTTTTTATACTTGATCCATCTGAATTTGTGTTTTCAATCAAGAAAGTATTCTCTAAATGTGGACGTAACATATTAAACTCTTCTTCTGTTAACTCTTTTTCAAGTAATGGGAAAATTATGACCTGATCAGAAACATTTGGATAAAATTCAGTGATAACATTTTTAGCATGCTGAGGATCAAGTTTTTGTAACGGGCTATCAATAAAGATTGGAAAATCGATGCCAGATTCACCAACTAAAGCTTTTAGTATTGACGTTGCATATAACTGTTGCTCTCCTTTAGATAGAGAATTTTTATCTATTGTTTTATTATCATAATCAATGAGGTCAATATCCATATAATCCTCGTATATATTAACTTTTACATCTTTAATGAAACTATCCTTATGAAAAAGCCTATCTAATTCAATTTTAATTGATTTTTGTAAAGTGAATTTTTTCTCTTCTTTAATACGAGAAATCATGAAATTCAGTTTGTAAAGCAATTCTTCAGTTACTTTATATTTCTCTCGTGCCTGTTCGGAAATTTTGAAGTTTTTTTCATATTCAGATAATTTTTTATTAGCAGAATTTCTTTGAACTTTAATTTTTGCTATTTCAGCAATAATTTCTTCTATTTTGTCTGTGTAATCTTTAATTCTTTCATCCGCAATTTCCTTCTGTTCCGCAAGTTTTTTATTTAAAGCATTGTTTTTTCTAGCTTCAGCCTGTTTAATTTTATATCGAACCCTATTTAATAAAACTTTGGTGTCATTTTCATTCTTGATAATACTTTCAAATTGGATTTGAAAAGATGATTTTAAATAATGATAAAATGTTTCAAATTCTTGACTTTTTTTATCCGAGAAATTCAGTAAAACGTTAAGATTATACTCAGATTGCTTATAATTTTTGTTCAATAATATACTTATTGTCTCTAAAATGGTATCTTTTGTGTCCTTGTCACCTTCTAAAATTTTTATTTCTGATGTTAACTCTTCAGAAAAATCATGAAGTTCTTTCTTTCTTCTTTTAGCAAAATCATTACTTACCTTATATTCTTTTTCTTTTACAATTTGTTGATATAACTCATTTGTTTTATTCATGGAAATAACAAATGGTAAAACATCAAAATAACGCTTAAGTTCGTTTTTATTTCTCTTATTTTTTTGCTCTAGTTCTTTCTTCTCTACTTTTAATATTTTAAGGTCTTCTAAAGATATACTACTTCCTTCTCTAATCAACTTCTCTTGAAGCCTATCTGATTCACTACGCGAAACCCTAATTTCATCCTCCAAACTTAATTTCTCCGATTCTAAACTTTCTAGAACAGAAGTGAAATTGTCCACAATACTTTGAAGGTTTCTAAGTTCTTTTTTTTCATATTCCTCTGCACCTTCTCTTCTAAGCTTAGATAATAAGGCTTTCAAAGTATCTTTTAAATCTTCATATTTCTTTATACCTAAAACCTCAGAATAAGCCTTACTTAATGCCCTTAATTCAGATTTAGATTTTGCTTCGGCTAATGAAACAATTTTTTCAGCATCAAAGAAGAAAAATTTTGCTATCTCTCGAGGCAATATAAAATCATTGATAAAAACCTCAAATCCCAAATTTTCCGTCAATTCGCTCAGCTTGTTATCAATTAAAATATTCAAGCTTTCTTCTTCTTTATGAAAATTATATGACCTTTGAATTTTCACCGTTTCACAAGCAATGGAAGGAATCATTACATCCATAAGCTCTACAGAAACTGAAAATTCTTTAATTCCTGGGTTATTTAACACTTTGTTATTTAAAAGAGATTTCAAGTATTTATCGTAACCACCAATTTTTTTAATGTCATTTCGATATTTGTCCTCTACTTTCGACATCATTTTTCCGTAAAAAAGCCAAATTAACCCCGTTAAAAATGTTGTTTTACCATAACCATTCTTTCCACCTATTAGCGAGACATTTGTCTCAGCACCATCTTGAAAAACTACCTGATTGAAACCCTTATATATTTTAAAATTTTCAAATGTTATACTTTTTATCTTCATGATTAAGTTTCAACAAATTTCTCAATTCTTTTTTCGATATCATTATGCAACCCATATTTAGATAGCATAAGAGATTTTGATTCTTGTAAGGTCAATAAGTCATCAATCAAAGAAAAATAAGCTGTATCCTCTTCACAAATTTCTCCTAATATTCTTCGCTCAATTGAATTAAGAATTGATTTATTTTTTTTACTAAATTCTTCTTTGTAAATGTTCTTATAAACATCTGCGACACTGTAATCAAATATCATATCACGATACCAAGTCACTTGAATAGCAATTAGTTCTTGATTAGATATTAAAGAGAAATTAGGTTTTTCCTTCTGAATATCAAATTGGATTTGAAGCAATTTTTCCAATAAACTTTTTCTATATAGCGGAGTATAGTTACCTTGATTATGCCCATCTTCTGTAACAGCTCTTTGACCATTTCTTCTAGTAGGCATCCTATTTTCACTAACATTCCTACCTTCTACCATTTCATTTCTAAAATCTAATAATGGTGTCATCCACTCTTGACCATTATTTACTAATGCTCTCATCGATTTATCTTCTTTAACCACTGTGCAAGTCCAACACCCAAACCTACTTTGACCACACGACTTATGTTCTTTTGAAGAAACTATTGTTGGGCATTCATAATCATCTGCACTAGCATCAGCATAAATTTTAAATAAAATAGAATTGTCAAAGCCCCATGGAGAAGGAATTGCATTTATAATATACCAAATCTCTTCCAATGTCATTTGTTTTATTGGAGAATATACATAAGCATTCGGAGTATTAGTATGTTTGGAAAGTCTTTTACCTTTTATTTCATGTTTCTTAATAGAGTTAGCTCTCTTAACACTTTCTTCATATCTCGTACCAAGAAGAATAACAGCCTCACCCATTTCATCGACTTGGTCCAGTAGAAATTCTGAGGTTGGTCTAATTTTGAGCTTGTCAGTACACCATCTAAAAGAGTTATTTGGAACAGGGTAACCCTTTCCTATAACATTAATCCAGAAATTCTCTTCTAATTTCGGAGTAGTTTTTTTAACGATTATAGGCAACCCTTCCTCTATCGCCGCTTTTTCTATTTTCGATAAAACACCTACAACATATTCTTCAATTATAGGGTTCTCAACCATTGTATCATTACAGACTACATAAACTTTTCTTTTTAATTGAAAAGGGGTTGGCATTTGTTTTATGCGTTGTAATGCAATCCAAACTAACGTTAATAAAACAGTTGAATCTTTCCCACCACTAAACCCAATAATCCAAGGACGTTCCTTATTGGGTGAATAAGCGTATTCATCTATAATTTCATCTATAATCGCTTCAACTTTTTTACTTCTAATTTTCATCTTTCCAAAAGTAATGAATTATAATATTTAATATACAAATGAATCAAATTTTTAACGATTTATAATTATTCCTATTAACAGTCCTATTTTAGGAAGGCTGCACATTTAGTTAGAAAAACTAATCTAAATTATTAAAAAATCACAACTAAAATTATAAAGAATGAATAATCTACTTGAATACAAAAGACGAATATATTAGCTATAAATTAAAAACAGATAAAGATTTTAATTTTTGTTACATAAAGTAAATACATGGTTTATTTAGATAGGAGTTTAACATACTTCATTAATAGTTTTTAAAACCTTACATTTATAATAAATTTTGAATTTTTAATGGGGGGCGAAAAGGGGGGCTAATAACAGATTAAAATAGATTAAAACGCCTTAAAATATTTCGCCTATAAGTGTAAGTTACTGATTAAAGGCACTTAAAAAAACTAAAAATTTCTTAAAATATGTAGGATTTCCGGCCTCGGGTACTAAAAAAACCTCATAATCATTTGATTGTGAGGTTTTTGGTTTTTCTAAGGGTGTAAATTAACTTTTATATTTTAATACCTCATTCATATATTTAAATGTGAAGTTTTATTTACTTTCTATAATACCTCTCTTCTTATACATACCTTTCCCTTTTTTAGAGTCATTCCTTTTATCCTTACGATTCATTCGCTTCATTCCTTTTTTTCCTTTGGAGCTGTCCATCATGTATGGGCAGTCTATCTGAGACATTTTATTTCTCATTTCTTTTATTTCAGATGGATCAAGAAAACCATCTTGGTTGGTATCTGCTTTTTCAAATCTGGTATTCATGCGTTTATTCATCATAGCAGATATTTCTACTTTGCTTAATTTACCATCTTTATTGGTATCGGCTTCCTCAAATCCTTTTGGTGTAAAACAACAGCCAGGCATTTGATTTGCAAGTTGACAATCAGCCATATGAAGCTCCCGAGCCGTTTTTAATTCCTCTAACACAATATATCCATCGTTATTCGTGTCAATTTCAGAGAAACGCTCATGCATTCTTCCTCTAGTTGTTTTACTTTCCTCTAAACTAATTCGATTATCTTTATTGGTATCTAATCTTTCAAAGATCTCTTCTGCAGTTTGCAGTCCTTTGTTATTATAAGCTTGAGCATTTAAACTAGAAGCTCCTAGAAACAAACTACAACCTATCAATATTAAACTTAACCTTTTCATCATAATCTTTTTTATTTAAAATATTAACATGCAAATAGAAGACCAAACTCACTAAATTATATATCTTTAACCCTGTTAATCAATTAAATAACCTTTTCTTATGAAATATTGGCATGATTGTAAATTTAAAGTATAATTAATCGCAACCTTGGTTAATTAAATTTCATTAATTCAATTGAGTTAAAACTCCTTTTATCATCTTACTAAGATCTTGTGGGTTGTTATTTAATAAAACCATTTTCTCATACTTTGGCTTAATTTCAAAGTAATTTTTATTAATTATAAAACCTTAAATTTGAAAATATTTTGAATAAACATACCATGACAGATTATAAAATAGGAGAGAAAGTAGCATTGAAAATTGAATATCATACACCATTAGGCTATAGGGTTTTGATTAATGACAAAGATGAAGGCTTGCTCTTTAATAGTGAGGTATTTCAAGATTTAGAAGATGGAATGATGTTGCCTGGTTATATCAAAAATATTAGAGAGGATGGCAAAATTGATGTTTCGCTACGCCCACAAGGTTTTCGTAATGTGATTGAATCAGATGTAGATAAAATAATCAAAAAATTACAAGAAAATGATGGAGAATTATTTTTATCGGATAAGAGCTCTCCAGAAGAAATTTATGATCAATTACATATGAGTAAAAAAGCTTTTAAAAAAGCGATAGGCAATCTTTATAAACAGAAGAGAATAAATATTTTAGATAATAAAATTAAATTATCTAGTTAGTTGTTTATCATGCTTTTGTATTTATTATAAAGTTGAAGGTATTAAAGTCATTTGATAAATATTTTCTAAATAAATCAAAAAAGCCACCGCTTTTGCGGTGGCTTTCAAAGTAAAATGAATTAGGGTAAGTTATATTACCTATTTTGTTAAGTTAGAATATCTCTGTGCATAGTCTAACATTTGCGAGGCAAAATCAGCAGGTTGCGTTACCTTTACATCTATGTTTTCTCCCTTGTCATTTGTTTCTGGTACTAATACTGGGTTTACAAAACCGCTATAAGGAGCAGATTTAAAGGCTGCATTTCTCGCTAAAACTTCTTTGTGAATGTCTTGATTTACTTTAACTCCATAAGTTTCTACTAGATCTCTACCTGCTTCAAAATCACCTTCAGATTTTATACGCTGTATTTCTTGTAGTAAATCACCAAAAAGTGTTCTTAATTTAGCGTAATCTCTTACTACAAAATAAGTTTTGCCGTCTTTTATTACTTTCTCAATAACGTTGTCTTTTTGCCCTTTTTCGTAAGCCCAAGATGCAACCAATTGACGATTTCTCATATGTGCTTCCTCTATATCATCTCCTAATTCTAAGCGAATCAATTGGGTCATTAAGCCATTGCGAATGTATCCATCATAGGCAGCTTTACCTACCATAGTAGCGTCTGGTGAAACACCAATTTCTACTAGTTTAGCATCTGGTAAATAGTATAAACCAACTAAATCTGCTCTAGCTTCTTCTAATGTAGAGGCATAATTTTTCATGGTTTCTTTTGGTTGACCTACACCGGGGTTAATTTGTCCACTCGCGTGGCCTACCACCTCATGCAGTGCTGTATGCAGCTTATCTGCTAATTGGCCATATTTTTCTTCTGCTTCTACCTCCGCTTCATCAAAAGCAAATTCTCTAAGTCGTCCACTACCACCAGTATTGTTATATGCGTTTACAATATTTCCTAATGAAACAGATTTAGAACCGTGTTCTTGTCTTATCCAGTTATTATTTGGTAAATTAACACCGATTGGTGTAGAAGGGGTAGCATCTCCCGCTTCTCCCGCAACGTTTACTGTTTTGTAAGATACGCCTACTACATTTTTCTTTTTATGTTCTGGTAAGAGGGTAGAATTATCTTCAAACCACTGTGCATTATCAGAAATCACCGCCATTTTTTTACTCATGTCAAAATCCTTCAATTGCACTACCGTTTCATAAGATCCTTTATGTGCTGTGGGGTCATTGTAGACTTCTACGAATCCATTGATCCAATCAATATCGATGTCTGTATTCTTGGCCCAAACAATATTATATTCATCCCACTTGTGGAGGTCTCCCGTTTTATAATAATCGATTAATAAGTCAAAAGATTTTACTTGTTCTTCATTTTCTGCTACAGTTTTAGCTTTTTCTATCCAATAGATAATTCTATCAATGGCTGCACCGTACATACCTCCAGATTTCCATACATTTTCTTTTAACACCCCATTTTCCTTCACTAATTGAGAGTTTAGTCCAATCTCTATCGGTCTTGGGTCGTTTTTGTCTACTTTACTACCATAATATTTTTCTACATCTTCTGCAGTAACATTTGGCCCATAAAAGTTAACCGCAGACCCTTTTACCAATCCTTTGCTGGGATCTAGGTTTACTTTTTTAGCATCCTTATCATTAAAAATTACTTCAAAAGCCTCTTGATTTAATTGGGTATTGGTCTCTGCTAATAGTTGTTTCAAATAAGCTTGATCAAATTTTGCTTCAAATTTGGTGTTAGCATAGTGGTGATGAATACCATTGGCAAACCAAACTTTCTTTAGATACTCTTCAAATGCTTTCCAACCTTCAGTTGTTTTATCTCCTTTATATTGGGTGTAAATATTTTCTAAAGCCGTTCTAATCGATAAATTATGACGATAGTTTTGATCCCACATAATATCTCTACCTTCTAACCCTGCTTGGGTTAAGAAATACACCAACTTTTTTTGGCGTAAATCCAAATCCTCAAAACCTGGGATCTGATAACGTAAAATTTTAATGTCTGCAAATTGCTCTACTTCATACTCAAAGTCAGAAGCGACTTCTTTCGTTTCTAAGGGTGCTTCTTTTACAGGAGCTGCGGGTTCTATTGGCTGGGTAGTAGAGGTGGTGTTCGTACCGCAACTTGCCATAAAACTTAGAACAACTGCAGAAAGTACAATAGGTTTTATTTTCATCATGATTATTTAATTTGATTCTCAAAGATACAATTCAAGAAACAATTTATAAGATTTTCGTCATATCTATTCAAAAAAGAAGTCCAAACAATATCAAATTGAATGGACTTCAAAAACTATGGAGTAAGATGAAAAAATTTATTGCCAGCCTCCACCTAGGGCACTATATAAATCTACCATTGCATTTAATTTGGTGGATTTAGCATTGATTTCTGCTAATTTAGCATTCAACGCATTTTGTTGTGCCGTAATCACTTCTAGGTAATTGGCCATTCCATAATTCAACAGTTCTTGAGAATATGCTGTGGCTCTATTATAGTTTTCATACTCTTGGGTCTTCAAAGCGATGATTTCATCTTGTGATTGATAAGTTTGTAAAGCATCAGAAACCTCTTGACTCGCTGTTAATACCGCTTTTCTGAAGTTTAATAAAGCACTTTGTTGTGCAATTTCACTTACTTCTTTTTGTGTTTTCAACTTTCTTTGTTGAAAGATTGGCTGTGTTAATCCTCCTAAAATATTGGCAAATAATGAATTGGCATCAAAGAAATTCTCGATTTCACCTGATTGCAATCCACCACCTAACGAAATGTTAAGTGTTGGATACATATTCAATCTGGCCACTTGGCTGTTTTGAAATGCCGCCATCACATGATATTCTGCTGCTAAAACGTCTGGTCTATTGCGTAATAAATCAACTGGATATCCGGTTTTCATTTCTGTAGGGATCATTTGATTATCAATTGAGCTACGTTTAATCTCATGAGGGGTTTCGCCCATGAGGTAACTCATTTGGTTTTCTGCAATTTTAATGGCATTTGCAGTTTCTATTAATCTAGATTTATAATTAAAAAGCAATGCTTCTGTTTGCTGTACAGCCACTTCTGTAACTTGACCAGCTTCTTTTAAGGCTTTCGTAGTTTCTAAGCTTTTCTCTTGTAAATTGATGCTTTCCTCAGTCGTTTTATATTGTTCATCTAAAGCAAGTAATCTAAAATAAATGGAAGCTACTCCGCGAACAATACTAGATTTTACGGCTTGATGTGCAGCAACAGTTTGCAGATAAGAAGCATATTGTGCTTTTTCTGCACTTTTCAATTTACCCCAAACGTCAAGCTCCCAGCTGGAATTTAAACCAAGATTAAACTGTGTATTCCATTCTCTATCTGTTGAAAATGCGCCCAGAGGTGTGTTGAGGGAGTTGGTTCCATACTGTACACTTGGCCCACCGTTTAAAGCTGGTAAATAGGCAGATTTAGCTTGTTTTAAATATGCCTGAGAAGTGGCTATATTTTGCAAAGCCAATCGGATATCTAGGTTATTCTTTAATCCATTCGCAATATGTTCTTGCAGAATTTCATCCTTAAAAATAGCCGTATAACTAAAGTCTGCCATAGAAATACTATCCTTTGGAAGCATATCTGTACGGTAGTAAGCTTGCTTTTCAATGTCCTCTACTCTTGTATATTCTTTTACAGAAAGACAAGATTGTAGAAGAATAGCGGCGAATATGATAAAACTGTATTTAATCCAATTAGATTTCATTTTCTTGTTTTTTCAATTGTTCTTCGTATAAATCAAATTTCATAGGTGCAATACGCTCTTGTATTCTTTGGAATATCACAAATAATACTGGGATTACAATTACCCCGAATAGGGTACCTATAAATAATCCAGAGGCAGCACCTGTAGCAATAGAACGGTTACCTACCGCACCGGTACCTGTCGCAAAAACCAGTGGTAACATACCAAAGATAAAAGCGAAAGAAGTCATAAGAATTGGCCTTAAACGTGCTTTGGCGGCATCAATAGCTGCCATCGAAATGCTTTTACCCATTCGGCGTCGCTGTAAGGCGAACTCTACAATTAGAATAGCATTTTTAGCCAATAGACCTATCAGCATGATCAAGGCTATTTGAAAATAAATATTATTTTCCAATCCAAATGCCCATTGTCCTAGATAAGCTCCCATGACTCCAAACGGTAGTGATAGTAAGACGCTAAATGGCACAATATAACTCTCGTATTGTGCAGATAATAAGAAGTATACAAAGATTAAACTCAATGCAAAGATAATCATTGCTTGTGATCCAGATTGTACCTCTTCTCTGGTCAGTCCAGAGTAGCTAATATCAAATTGACTAGGTAAAATTTGACTAGCAACCTCATTCACTGCATTAATCGCATCCCCTGTACTATAACCAGGATTGGTGGCACCATTAAAACCTGCAGATTGATACAAGTTAAATCGGTTGATGGTTTGTGGTCCATATACACGTTTCATGGTCACGAACTGAGAAATTGGAGTCATTTCACCTGTATTGGTTCTTACATACAAGTTATTAATGCTCTCTATATTTTCACGATCTTTGGCATCTGCTTGAATCATTACACGGTATTGTTTACCATACTTACTGAAGTTTGCTGTATATAATCCTCCCACATATCCTTGTAAAGCACTTAAAATGCTGTTAGTTGATACGCCAGTTTCCATGGCTCTGGGTACATCAATTTCCATTTCGTATTGAGGGAAATTAATGTTGAATGAAGTTTGAGCGTATTGTAATTCAGGACGCTGCGTCAATTCATAAGATAGGTTTTTGGCAACTTCATCTAAATTAGCCAAGTCTCCTCCAGATTTATCTGTTAAAGAAAATTCAACGCCTGAACTTGAACCAAAACCAGGGATACTTGGAGGTGTAAAGAAAATCATATTCGCATCTGACACAGTAGCTCCAATACCAAATAATCGTCCTACAATGGCATCGATTTGGGTTTCATCCGACTTTCTTTCTTCAAATGGGTCTAATTTCACAAATCCAAACCCATAATTACCTCCAGAACCATTCATAATACTAAATCCAGATATAGCGGTTACACTTTGTACACCAGGAAGCTGATTGGCTTTTTTTGTAAATTCATCCAAAGCAACCTCTGTACGTTCTCTGGTGGCACTTGCAGGTAAATCCACATTGAACATGACAATACCTCTATCTTCATTCGGTACAAATCCTGTTTGCATGTTATTATTTACAAAGAAAATTGTAAGCCCAGCTATTAAAATCATCACGACAGTTAACCATCTATGGCGTATAAAAAAGATAAAAGTTTTAGCATACCTTTCTGTCCCTGCATTAAATGCAATATTAAATTTATGAAAGAACTTCATCATCCAGCTTTTATCATCATAGGCCTTATCATGATTGACTGATTTCAACAATAGAGCACACAAGGCTGGGCTCAAAGTCAACGCATTTACGGCAGAAATTGCTATCGCAATCATCAACGTAATACCAAATTGTTCATAAAAAACTCCCGTAGGTCCTGTAATAAAGGTTACTGGAACAAATACTGCAGCCATCACAATCGTAATGGTAATAATAGCTCCCGTAATCTCATGCATAGCTTCAATCGTAGCATTTTGTGCTGTATTCGCTTTATTCTCTAGCTTAGCATGTACTGCCTCAACGACGACAATCGCATCATCTACCACGATACCAATCGCAAGAATTAATGCAAATAAGGTTAATAAGTTGATTGTGTATCCAAATAAATTCAAGAAGAAGAATGTTCCAATAATCGATACTGGAACGGCAATAGCAGGAATCAAAGTAGATTTAAAATCTTGTAAGAAAATAAATACCACAATAAATACCAACACAAATGCCTCTAAAAGCGTGGTGATAACTTTTGATATAGAAGCTTCTAAGAATTCATTGGTGTCAAAATTAATTTGATATTTTACCCCTTCTGGTAAGTTAGGAGCTACTTGATTTTCTAAGTTAGCCTTCACTTCATTAATGATTTCTTGAGCGTTTGAACCAGGGGTTTGGCTAATCCCCATACTTACCGCTGGGTGACCATTTAATGTTGCTCCAGCAGCATAGGATAAAGCACCCAATTCAATATTGGCTACATCCTTTAGGCGTAAGTATTGTCCATTTCCTAAAGACTTTATCACGATATTTTGATATTGTTCTACCTCGTCAAACTTACCGCTGTATCGAATCACATACTGGAATGATTGGTTGCTGTTTTCACCTACAGAACCAGCAGCAGCCTCTAAACTTTGGCTGTTTATGGCTTGATGAATGTCAGTAGGTACAACACCATAAGACGCCATTTTATCTGGATCGAGCCATACGCGCATGGAGTAAGTTTTAGCTCCAAAAACTTGCGCTTCACCAACCCCGTTTATCCTTTGCAATGCAGGAACTACATTAATAGCTAAGTAGTTTTGGACAAACGCCGCATCATATGCTTCATTTTCAGAGTAGAAAGTAAGGAACATCAAGTTACCTGACTGCCTTCTTTGGGTAGATATACCACTTTGTATTACTTCACTAGGAAGTAAAGAATTGGCTCTGGCAACACGGTTTTGTACGTTTACAGCTGCAATATCGGGATCTACATCTTGCTCAAAAAACACCGTAATTTCAGCGGATCCATTGTTACTGGCGGTAGAGGTAATATATGTCATACCTTCTACACCATTGACTTGTTCCTCTATCGGGATAATTACAGAGCGCATTACAGTCTCTGCGTTGGCACCAGGATAACTTGCAGATACGCGCACAGTTGGTGGTGCGATGTCTGGATAGGTAGTGACTGGTAGGCTCATAATCCCCAAAATCCCCAATAACACGATGATAATGGAAATCACAGTGGATAATACAGGCCTTTCTATAAATGTTTTTATCATAATTTAAATTCTTAGGTAGAATGCTATAGATTAATGATTTAATTATTTCTTAAAATAATACTGTCTAGCTTGGTGGGTTGTGGTTTGATAGCAGAACCATCACGCAAAGTACCAACCCCAGCGGCAACAATAGAGTCTCCAGCTTTAAGACCATCAGAAATTAAAGCCATGTTGTTTATTCGAGTAATCACATCAATTTTGTTTCGTCTCACCGTATCATTTTTTACAACATATACATATACGATTCCTTGTTGCTCAAAAGTGGATTGCTCGGGTACCACAATCGTTTTGGAATAATCTTGTGGAATACGGATGGTACCACTATTGCCGTTACTTAACATTTTACTTTTGTTATCAAAAGAGGCTCTAAATTGTACTGTTCCGGAGTTAGGGTCAACTTGTCCTGTTACAGCTTCAATTTTCCCCGATTCACCGAATTTTTCACCATTAGCTAATATTAATTCAACGTTAGGTAGATTGGATAGTTTTTCATCATTCGTAGTTCCTTTGGTTTTACTTAAAAAATCAAAATATTGCCCTTCGTTCATAGAAAAATAAGCATAAACTTGATCTGTTTGAGAAACTGTAGTGATTGGTAATTGGCTTGTTGGTCCTACAAGACTACCTTCTCTTTGATTTATTTTACCAACTGTACCAGAGATAGGTGATCGTATTACAGAATATCCAATATTAGCTTCTACCTCTTGATAAGCCGCATTAGATTGGCTATAAGCTGCTTGTGCTTGTGCTAATTGGCTTTGTGCATTTTGAAAGTTAGCCAAGGCAGTCTCTAATTGTACAGAAGATATAATTCCTCTATCAACCAAAGGTTTTAATCTATCTACCTCTACTTGAGCAGCATTTACCCTAGATTTGGCTGCTTGTATGGTAGCTTTGGAGGCCTGAATACCTGCACGGGCTGCAGATGCTGATTGGTTTAACGTGTTAGTTTCTAGTCTAAATAGAACTTGCCCCTTGTTTACACGTTCTCCTTCATCCACCAAAACTTGTGTAATATAGCCTTGTATTTTTGCTCGGACTTCGTTATTGTTTACGCCTTGTATTTTAGTCGGAAATTCTTGGTATCCAACAACGTCTTTTATTTCAGTAGCAATTACTGGATATGGTTTTGCTTGTTGAGGTGGCGCTTGCTGTTCTTTTTTACACCCAGCCATAATCAAAAAGGCCGCTAGTAGATAAATTAGATTTTTCATAGTTATGATTTCTTAATTATTTAATTGATTTAGAGAGCTTAAAGTTTGCTCATAGAGAGCTATTGTTTTTTCTTGTAATTGAATATGTAGTTTAATTTTTTCTGCATCAGCGTCATTCCCGCTTACAGTTTTACACCGATGTTCAAAAAATCGATTCAATATTTCGTTTTGTGTCTTTAACTCATGGATTTGATTGATGAATTGAATTCTAAAGATGCTTTTATTCACCCTATAAAATCTCTTACGTTCTTCTATTTTGGTAAAAAATTCGATGTAATTACTTTCAAGTAATCTATTAAGACTATTAGAAACAGAACTCTTACTTGCTTGTGTGGTTTCAACAAGCTCCTCAAAAGTTATTCCCTCATGTTCGTAATCAAATAATAGATAAGTGTAGATATTTGCCGTCAATGGTGGGAAGCCATATAACTGCATATACATCGCACTCATATCCTCAAAAAGACTTTGATTTATTTTCATTTTTTGTTTAATAGAGTGCAAATATAACAATATTATTTTTTTGGTTCGGTATTTACCGAACCAAAAAATAATCTGATGATTTCATAAAGTTTATTAAGAACTAGCCTTATAACACTATTTTTACTTTATAATTTCATTAAATTTTTTTGGTTCATTTATGTTGAAGTTATTCCTCTAACTATTAAAACAAATGAAATAGCAGGATATAGTAAGTGGGCAAATATTAAATATCGCAGAGGTGCATAAGGTCAAAAAAGAGCGAAAGAGTTTCAGAAAGTAATCAAGGAATAATTTGTGCTATGTTATTATTAAATATATATCATGAAATTGAAATTATATCATATTGGATTGGTTGCGCTAGGATTTGTGCTTATAACTTCTTGCAAGAGCAATAAGACTTTAGCGACTGTGGATGAGTTAAATAAAGAAAAATACTTAGGTACTTGGTATGAGATTCAGCGATTCCCACATTCATTTGAGAAAGATTTGCAGTGCGTATCTGCTACTTATTCTCTGAAAGAGGATGGTGAAATTAAAGTTGTGAATAGAGGTTACGATGGTGAAAAGTGGAAAGATATTGAGGGTAAAGCCTGGACTCCTGAAGCGGAGAAGCCGGGAGAATTAAAGGTTGAATTCTTTTGGCCCTTTTCTGGAGATTATTATATTATAGAAACAGATCCTGCCACATATTCGCTTGTGGGTACACCAGATAGAGATTATCTATGGATTTTATCCCGAGAAAAATCGTTGGATCACACCACATTAAATAGACTTAGAAATAAAGCACAAGAACTTGGTTTTGATATTTCTAAGTTAAATGATGTTCACCATAATTGCAAAGAATAACTATTTTGCGATTAGTATTGTTATCATCGTAAAGGTGCGTGCGTGCATTTTAATTAAACAACTTTAGGATTACCCTTTGGTAGTCCTAAAGTTGCTTTTATAATTTATATCAAGAAATTACATTTAATTCTTTTCCAATTTTCTCAAATGCTGCAATGGTTTTATCTAATTGCTCACGGGTGTGGGCAGCAGACAATTGAACTCTAATACGCGCTTTACCTTTCGGGACCACTGGATAGAAGAATCCAATAACATAAACCCCTTCTTCTAATAACTTATTCGCCATTACTTGAGATAGTTTGGCATCGTATAGCATTACTGGAACAATCGCTGCATCACCATCTGGAATGTCAAATCCTCTGGCTTTCATCTCTTTACGGAAATATGCTGCGTTTTCCATCACCTTGTCTCTAAGAGATGTGTCGTCAGATATCATATCCAATACTTTGCTGGCTGCACCTACAATTCCTGGGGCTAATGAGTTAGAGAATAAGTATGGTCTAGAACGTTGGCGTAGCATGTCAATAACTTCTCTTTTACCAGAAGTAAATCCGCCCATGGCTCCACCTAAAGCTTTACCTAGGGTAGAGGTAATTAAATCTACACGATCCATTACGTCCATAGCTTCATGTGTTCCACGCCCCGTTTTTCCTATGAATCCTGTAGCATGAGAATCATCTACGAGTACCAATGCATCATATTTATCTGCTAAATCACAGATACCTTTTAAATCAGCTACGATACCATCCATAGAAAAAACGCCATCTGTTACAATGATTTTAAACCTATGGTTCTGCTCGTTCGCTTTTTTTAATTGTTCTTCTAGATCTGCCATATCGTTGTTTTTGTAACGATATCTTGCAGCCTTACATAAACGTACTCCATCTATAATAGAGGCGTGATTTAATTCATCAGATATAATAGCATCTTCATTAGTGAAAAGCGGTTCAAAAACACCACCATTAGCATCGAAACAAGCTGCATAAAGTATCGTATCTTCTGTTCCTAAGAAGTCGGAAATCTTGTCTTCTAGATTTTTGTGGATGTCCTGAGTTCCACAAATGAAGCGTACAGATGACATTCCATAACCATGGGAATCCATAGTCTCTTGAGAAGCCTTAATTACCTCTGGGTGGTTTGATAGTCCAAGATAGTTATTAGCACAAAAGTTTAATAGTTTCTGGCCGTTTACTTCTATTTCTGCACTTTGAGCAGAGGTTATAATTCTTTCATTCTTATATAAACCTTCTTCTTCTATCTCTTTTAATTGAGTCTGCAGGTGTGTTTTGAATTTGTCGCTGTACATATTTTTTTCTTTTGCTCAAAAATACAAATTATACAGCAGAAAATTGAGTAATAAAATCCTATAGAAATGCTAAATTTTAACTTTTATGAAAGTCTTCTTCTTTCATAAAAATAAACTGAATTAGCTTCAAAATCCAGAATCCACCAAGCATACCCATCCCTAATAAAAAGAATTGCATTCCCTGTGGATAGGTGAGAAAAGCACCAATTAGTCCACCTAATATAAGAAGTGCAGCCAATAAGATATAGGCTGTGATAAGATTTTTGATCCCATTTCCTTTTTTAAACTTAAACCATTGTAGAATAGAAACCAATAAATAAATAATAATAGAAACACTACTGATCCCCAATAAGAATTGACCTGCTGGTATGTAACCTATTAACACACTGGTTGAAGCGAAAACAAGACCTAGGAAAAAAAGAGTGACAGATATTATAATCCAATAAAATTGAAAACGCTGAAAGTTTTTTGATTTAAGCATCTACGTGTCCTAGTTTTCTAATTTTTTGATGTTCTAGAATTTTGATTTTTCTAGCGTCTACTTCAATCAATTTATCTGTTTTAAATTCAGAAATTAATCGAATAGCTGATTCTGTGGCGGTACCAATTAAGTTTGCCATTTCTTCTCTTGTAAGAGAAATTCTGATAAATCCTTGATCGTCAACCCCTAATGTTTGTTCAAGCATGATTAATACTTCTGCTAATCTTTCACGTACTGTTTTTTGTGCGAGAATAGTAATGGTATCAGCAGCATCCCCTAATTGCTTCGAAATAATTTTAAGCATATCAAAACTCATTTTAGGGTTTTGCTCTAGCATTTTTAAGAAAAACCTTTCTGGAATAAAATCTAGTTCCATAGGCTCTAGAGCTGTGGCAGTTGCTCCAAATGGTTCACCAGACAAAATAGATCTATAACCTATTAAATCCCCTTTTTTTAAAAATCTTAAAATCTGTTCTTTCCCAGTAAAACCAACTTTAAAAAGTTTAGCAGTTCCTTGAGTGATAAGGTATACTCCATTGGACGGATGTCCTTCTTCTAGTATAAAATCCCCTTTTTTAAGTTCAATTTTCTTCTTTTCTGCCTCTAGGGCATGTTGTTCTTCACTGGTGAAAATCTTCAAACTTTCTGGGTCCTGAAAATACTTATACAATGAAGCAAAATTGTTACCACTCTCTAACATATTTACTGATTTTTATCACACAAAGATATAAATATCTGCGTAATTTTGTAACATGGAGAGGCAATGTTACCATTGTGGGCAGGAGTGCGAATCTGAATTGATACGTTTTAATGACAAAGATTTTTGTTGTAATGGTTGTAAAACGGTTTATGAGATACTGAACCAAAATGAATTAACTGATTTTTACGAGTTAAACAAAAACCCAGGGATACAACCAGATAAAAAAACAGATGTACAATTTCAATTTCTAGACACACCAGAAATTTTTGATAAAGTTATCGATTTCAATGATGGTGGCATTGGTGTAGTAACTTTCTATGTGCCAGTCATTCATTGTAGTTCCTGCGTTTGGGTATTGGAAAGTTTACATGATATTGATCCACGCATCAGCTCATCCACCGTAAATTTTGCTCAACGTAAAGTTCAAATCAATTATAAATCTGAGGAGATGAAATTGAGTGAACTTGCGACCTTTATGGCCAAGCTTGGATATAAACCAGTCATCAGTTTAGAGTCTACAGAAAAGGTTGCTAAAAAGACAGATCGTCGTTTATTACTGCAACTTGTTATTGCAGGCTTCTGTTTTGGGAATATCATGTTATTTGCTTTCCCAGAGTATGTAGATTCAGGAGATTCTTGGCTTGCGGAAAACAATGTTTATTTCCGTTGGTTGATGTTTACCTTGGCGCTACCTGTGGTTTTCTATTCGGCTCAAGATTATATTATATCTGCTTATAAAGCAATCAAAAACCGCATGATTAACATAGATATTCCTATTGCAATAGGAATTATTGTATTGTTCTTGCGAAGTACGTATGAGATCATGGCAGATCTAAGTGCTGGATATTTTGATAGCTTGGCTGGTCTGGTATTTTTTATGTTAATTGGGAAATGGTTTCAACGCAGAACATACCAAAGTTTAGCTTTTGATAGGGACTATAAATCGTTTTATCCTATTGCGGTAACTCAAATTACACCCACTGGAAATCAAAATATATTATTGTCTGAATTGAAGAAAGGAGATAGGATATTGCTGCGTGATGAGGAGATACTACCTGCAGATGCTATACTTATGAAGGGTACAGCCAATATAGATAACAGTTTTGTCACTGGGGAATCTAGATTGATAGAAAAGAACCTAGGAGATAAAATATATGCTGGTGGCAAGCAGTCAGGCTCTGCTGTAGAAGTGGAAATTATAGAAGAGGTGAATCAGAGTTATCTCACTAGCCTATGGAACAATGATGCCTTCTCCAAAGAGGTGTCAGAGTTTGATACACTGGTAAATAATGTAAGCAGATATTTTGTGTGGATTGTGTTGGGTATTGCTCTTATCTCTGCGGTTTATTGGTACTTCCATGATTTTAGCAAGTTATTTCAAGTGGTTACGGCTATATTGATTATAGCATGTCCTTGTGCTTTAGCGCTTTCTGCTCCTTTTACCATCGGTAATGTAATGCGGATTCTAGGGCGTAAAAAATTATATGTGAAAGATGCGCGTACGGTAGAACGTATGGCGAAAATTGAGCATATAGTTTTTGATAAAACAGGTACTATTACAGAAAGTCAAGCAACGGATGTTAAATATATAGGAACCCCTTTATCTGAATTTGAAAAGAATGCAGTATATAGTATTACCCAACAATCTAATCACCCATTAAGTAGAAGTTTAGAAAAAATATTTGCTGGTCATTCACAATTAGCATTGAGCTCTTATGAACAAATAAAAGGAAAAGGGCAACAAGCCATGATTGAGGGTAAATTGATACAAATCGGTAGCCAAGATTGGTTAAACCAAAACCATAAGAGTGATGCCCTGCAGACAGAAGTGTGGATTAAAATTGATGAAGATTTGAAGGGTAAGTTTGTCTTTCAAAATAAATACCGCAAAAACCTGTCATCAACATTAAGTAATTTAAGTGGATATGCGATGAGTGTTTTATCTGGAGACAACGATTCAGAAAAGCAGAATTTAGAAAAAATTTTCCCAGCGGGAACGCAAATGTATTTCAATCAATCGCCTCAAAGTAAATTACAATACATACAAAACTTACAAGTCAAAGGAGGAAAACAAGTCATGATGATCGGGGATGGGTTGAATGATGCTGGAGCCTTGAAGCAAAGCAATGTGGGGGTTGCGGTTGCTGAAGACATGAATAGTTTTTCACCATCCTGTGACGCCATTCTAGGGAGTCCCGCGTTTGATCAACTGCCAAAATTCTTAAAATTAAGTAAGCAGAGTATAAAATTGGTGAAATTCGCATTTATGATTAGCTTTTTGTATAATATTATTGGTCTTTCTTTTGCGGTGACAGGCAATTTATCTCCCGTAGTGGCGGCGATTCTGATGCCTGTAAGTTCTATCTCTGTAGTGTTATTCGCTACATTGAGCTCTTGGCTTAGTGCTTACTTTATATTCAATAAGGATTTATAATGATACCGATAAAAGATTATATTTGTAATCTATGAAAAAAGGAGTATTATTAATTAATCTTGGATCACCAGATTCTACGAAGACTAGTGATGTTAGAAGATATTTAAGAGAGTTTTTATCAGATAAGAAGGTAATTGATGTATGGTTTGTACGTAACATTATTCTCAATTTATTTATTTTGCCTTTTCGGCCTAAAAAATCTGCAGCAGCTTATCGTAAAATATGGTGGGATGAAGGTTCACCTCTGATTGTTCTTACTCAGAGGTTACATCACAAATTAAAACAACAGCTAGATATTCCCATTGAAATCGGAATGCGTTATGGAAACCCTTCTATCGCAGATGGTTTAGCTAAATTAAAAGCCCAAGGATGTGAACATGTTTTTGTGATTCCTCTGTACCCGCAATATGCTATGAGTACCGTGGAAACTGTAGTAGATAAAACCAAAGAGGTTCAACAGAAGCAATTTAGAGAAATGAAAATTGATTATATGGCGCCATTCTATAATGATAATGCGTATATAGAAATCTTGGCAGATTCAATTGAAAAAGAATTGCCAGAGAATTTTGATAAATTGATGTTTTCATATCACGGAATCCCAGAAAGACATATCTACAAAACAGATAAGACGAATACCTGCGAGATTGGTAAATGTTGTTTTAAAGATAGCAATCCATCTCATCCCACCTGTTATAGACACCAATGTTATAAGGTAACAGAACTGGTAACAGAGAAATTAGGATTAAAGAAAAATGAAGTTTTTCAATCATTCCAATCCAGATTAGGTAATGATCCATGGTTAAAACCATTTACTGATGTTACATTAGAAAATTGGCCAGAGAAAGGTGTTAAAAATATTGCCGTGGTAGCACCAGCATTTGTTTCTGATTGTTTAGAAACTTTAGAAGAAATTGCAATGGAAGGGAAAGAAGAGTTTATGGAAGCAGGTGGAGAAAGTTTTACTTATATCCCATGTTTGAATGATTCTGATGCTTTTGTTTCTTTTTTAAATGATAAAATAAATGCTTGGGAAAGGTGATTTATTACAATAAATCAGTTTTAATGTAAAAAAATTGTTAAATATTAAATAAGCTTTATATTTGCCCTCCTTAAAAAATAAGATACATGAAAAAGATTTTTTCAATGCTAACAATAGCATGTTTTACGTTTGGATTTGCACAATTAACAGAAGTTAAAGATCAAGTAAAAAAAGCAGAATGGCAAGCTAAAAATGATACGTTACCTGATGGGTGGCAACGCCATGGTACAGCCTCTATATTATTTAATCAATCAGCCTTCTCTAATTGGGTTGCGGGTGGTGTAAATAACATCGCAGGAAATGCTAACATTGTGTATGATGCAAATTATAAAAAAGGTGATTTAACCTGGGATAACCGCATCAATCTTGCTTATGGTTTAACCAAGAATGAAGATCAAGATTTTAGAAAAACAGATGATCGTATTGAAATTAATTCTATAGTAGGTAAAAAAGCTTGGGGAAATTGGAGTTACTCTTTCTTTGCTAACTTCCGAACTCAATTTACAGATGGTTATGATTATGACAAGGATACAGATCAAAACTATCCAGTTTCTGGATTCTTTAAACCAGCATATTTGACATTTGGTCCTGGTATGCTATGGAAGAAAAGTGATAACTTGAAGTTCAACTTAGCGCCACTTACTTCTAAAATGACGATTATAAGCGGTGATGTTTATAAGGTAAACCCTAGTTATGATGCTAATGTAGCAGGGTCTCAACCATTTTTATCTTCTAAAGATGTAGAAATATATGGTGTAGACGCTGGCGATAATTTAAGATATGAGCTTGGTTTTTACGCTGCTGGATATTACAAATTACAGCTGATGGAAAACATCACTATGGAGAATATTTTAGCCTTATATTCTAACTATCTAGAAGATCCACAAAATGTGGATATGGATTACACAATGAATCTAGGAATGCAAATCAACAAGTACTTATCAACAATGTTGACGGTACAGTTATTGTATGATGACAATGCGTTTCCAGGTTTACAAGTGAGAGAGGTATTCGGGGTTGGTGTAACGGCAAACTTTTAATTAAAGCTATATATTTTATAAAGTAATGTTAAATGATCCAGACCCCTAAGGTCTGGATTTTTTTGTGCTTATTTTTGTTGCGATGATGCGTTTTAGGATTATATTGTTGTTAATGGTATTGGGAATTCCAAGGTTGGGTAATGCCCAATTGAGGCATGTTTATAATGAGTTAAAGCGCATTGATTTTAATCCAAAAGATACCATCACAGGTTGGAAAGGAGGTGGTAAACTACGGCTTAATGCCAATCAATCCATGTATAGTAATTGGAGGGGAGGGGCTAATAACAGCGTTGAGGTTAATGCCCTGATGAATTATCAATTTAATTATCAATCTAAAGTGATACTTTGGGATAATTACATCTTGGCAGATTTTGGTGTGAATAAATTAAAAAGACAGAAGATAAGAAAAACTCAAGACAGGCTAGAATATAATAGTATTATAGGTGTCAAATTACCAGGAGAATGGTCTGCATCATATTTCCTCAACCTACAGACGCAGCTTACTAATTCTTATGATTATGAGAATGACCTACAAAAAGAGCATAGAATCAATGGATTTTTAGCTCCTTTATACGCCACTACAGGTCCTGGAGTTATGTGGCGTAAAAGTAATAATTTACATTTTAACATGGCCCCGTTCACCTACAAGCTTACTTACATTAATGGTCGAATTCATCGCTATAATAAAGCAAGTCAAACCTTCTCTAATGATGAGCAAACAGATATTTTAGGAATTACTGCGGGTAAGAAGTTTAACTACCAACTAGGATTTTATTCTTCTGCGTTGTATCGATTTAATTTATCAAAAAACATCAAAGTAGAAAATAGGCTGTCGTTGTATTCTAATTATTTAGACGATTTTTCTAATATAGATTTTGATTACACCATGCGCATGAATTTACGCATCAATGATTTGATAAGTACGCAAGTCACCTTTCAAGCAAGATATGATGACGATGCTTACGCAGGTTTACAAGCAAGAGAAGCGCTGGGTGTTGGCGTAGAGTTTAAGCTGTAAATCTTTATTCCTCCTGCAACGCTTTTTCTAATTCCGGTGTAATCTCCAAAGTATGATATACGTTTTGCACATCATCATCTTGTTCAAAACGATCTATAATATCTAGTATTTCTTTTCCTTCTTCAACGCTTAATTTTTTGGTAATATTTGGAATACGTTGAAGCTCTGCGTTTTGAACTTCGATTTCAAGCTCATCTAATTTATGAGAAACGCTACCAAAATCTTCAAAATCAGAATAAATGGTGATCAGCTCATCATCCTTTTCAATATCCTCTGCCCCGGCATCAATCATTTCTAGCTCAAAATCATCCCAATCTATATTTATCTTGGATGCTTCTAGCGTAAAAACTCCTTTTCTATCAAACATAAAGGCAAGTTCTCCGTTTTTTCCTAAGTTACCACCAACTTTATTAAAAATGGCTCTCACATTAGCCACCGTACGGTTGTTATTATTAGAAGCACATTCTACAAAAATACCAATTCCATGAGGTGCATATCCTTCAAAAGTTACGATATCATAAACCTCTGCATCCGCACCAGAAGCTTTCTTAATAGCACGCTCTACATTATCTTTAGGCATATTAACCCCCTTAGCATTTTGAATAGCTCTACGTAATGCTGGGTTGGTCTCTGGATCGGGGCCACCTTCCTTCACTGCCATAGCGATTTCTTTCCCTATACGAGCAAATTGCTTAGCCATTCTATCCCAACGAGCAAATTTTGCCGCTTTTCTATATTCAAATGCACGTCCCATAAATTGATTTTATAACTGGCGAAATTAATTAATTTTAAGATTACAAGGATAAATTTTTAGATATATTTTTATCCTCAATGGATTTAGCATAATAAACTATGATTTGCCCATCTTTGCCTACCAACATATACCTAGGAATCCAATCTAAACCGATAAAGTTTATAAAAGCATTGTCCCCAGATCTGTCCCAACCATTCGTAAAGTGATAATGCTCTCCTTGGACACCAAATCTTTTCATGTATTTATGGATGCCGTTCTTCCATTTATCACTCTCTTCATCTACAGAGATAAAAATAAATTTAACTTCAGGATTTTCTTCTTGAAATTTTGCAACTTTCGGCATAGCTTTAATGCAGTCTGCGCACCATGATGCCCAGATTTCAATGATTACATTTTGTCCTTGGTGTTGTTTTAAGATTTCTTCTATTGTATAAGAAGTGTCCTGAGCTAGACCTTCAACCTTTTCTTCTAAGGCAGCAGGGGGAAAATGACTGCGTTCTTTTTCTGCACAAGAATTTATGAATAAAAGAAAAAAGGAGCATATAAATACATATTTAGACATAGTATTATCTGAAGATTTGATAGGGTAATCAAAGATACAAATTTTATATTTGCAGTATGCAGAAATATTTAATCGTAGGGTTGGGTAATATTGGGGATAAGTATATCCACACACGCCATAATATTGGTTTTTTGGCTGTAGAGAAAATGGCCGAAAAAGCTGGGTTCAAATTTACATCTTCTAATTTTGGAGAAGTTTGTCAATTCAAATTTCGTGGAAGACCTGTTACACTATTAAAGCCTGATACGTTGATGAATCTTAGTGGAAACGCGGTAGATTTTTGGATGAAAAAAGAAAATATACCTTTAAACAATTTGATGGTAATCACCGATGATTTAAACCTGAATTTTGGAACAATACGCATTCGAGCTAAAGGCAGCGATGGCGGACACAACGGATTAAAGCATATTCAACATAAATTAAATACAACTAAATATCCACGATTACGCTTTGGGATTGGTGATGAATTTGATGGTGGAAACCAAGTGGATTACGTGTTGGGAGAATGGGGAGTAGAAGAAATGAAAACGTTGAACGAACGTTTAGAAAAAGTATCAGATGCAGCTTTTGCTTTTATTTTTAGAGGGCTAGATAATGCTATGAACGAATTTAACGGGAAATGAACTTCATAAGAAAAGTACTTTCATTATTATGGAGAGGGTGGTTTGTACTCGTAGCTGTCATAAGTACTTTTATAATAGGTATTCTATTTGTGATTCCCATGTGTTTCAGGGAAAAAGATTTTCCTAAAGCTTATTATTTCATGCGTATTTGGGCTAAGGCTGTTTTTTATGGAAGTGGTTTACGCCTAGAAAAAGTTGGTTTTAATTCATTTCAATCTACGCATCCTTATATTATGGTGAGTAACCATACCTCTATGATGGATATTATGGTGATGCTCATGATCAATAAAGACCCTATGGTGTTCGTGGGTAAAAAAGAATTAAAGGAATTGCCAATCTTTGGGTTTATATTTACACGATTACATATTTTAGTAGACAGGAAAGATCCACAGAGTAGAAAAAGTGTTTTTAGACAATCCATCAGAAAAATTAGAGAGAATAAATCCATATGTATATTTCCAGAAGGGGGTGTACCTGATGAGTCGGTGTTTCTAGATAACTTTAAAGATGGGCCTTTTGCTATTGCAATCATCAATCAAGTACCCATAATTACTGTAACCACTTGTGGGTTAAAACAAATTCTGCCTTATGCATATTTTCGAGGGCATCCTGGTAAAGTGACAGTTATTTTGAATAGTATACAACCTACCAAAAACCTGTCAAAAGTAGATATAGAACGGTTAAAGCATAAATCTAGATCAGAGATTATGAGTGCTTTGGGTAGGTGTAAGGAGAATCAACAACATTATTAATAAATTAGCAAAAATAATAAAAATGAATATTGCAGTTCTCGCTTCTGGCTCAGGTTCCAATTTACAAGCTATTATCAATGCCGTTAGTGAAGGTTATTTTAATGGTAAAGTCACTATAAATGCTGTGATTGTAGACAGGGATTGTTATGCGATAGAAAGGGCTCTAGATGCGGAGTTAAATACTTGGTTTATAGAAAGAGGCCCTACCTTATCCACAGAGATTAACGAGATATGTGTTCAAGAAAATATTGATTTAATCGTATTAGCAGGATTTCTATCAATTTTGGATGAAAAGTTTTGTCATCAGTGGAACAAAAAAATCATCAATTTGCACCCTTCGTTGCTTCCAAAATATGGCGGAATGGGTATGTATGGTGAGAAAGTACATCAAGCTGTTTTGGCTGAAAATGAAAAAGAATCAGGTGCCACCGTGCATTATGTGACTGCAGGGGTGGATGAGGGTGAGGTTATTTTACAAGAATCTTTTGAAATTCCAGAAAATGCAGATTTATTATGGCTCAAAAATAGAATTAGCGAAATAGAAAAGCCTCTGTTATTAAAAGCTTTAAAAAAAATAGCGCTAGAAAATTAATTCTAGCGCAATCGTATACTTCACTTAAGATTTACTCTTATTTAGCATTATTGAAATTCTCTGAAACTTGCTCCCAATTCACAACATTCCAAAATGCAGAAACATAATCAGGACGTTTGTTTTGATATTTCAAGTAATATGCATGCTCCCAAACATCTAATCCAAGGATTGGGGTTCCTTCACATCCTACGCCCGGCATCAATGGATTGTCTTGATTTGGTGTAGAGCAAACTTCTAATTTTCCGTCTTTTACACATAGCCAAGCCCATCCTGATCCGAATTGAGTTTTAGCTGCTTCTGAGAATTTTTCTTTGAAAGCGTCAAAAGAACCAAATGCAGCATCAATTGCTTCAGCTAATTCTCCTTCTGGTTTTCCTCCACCGTTTGGTGATAAAACTTTCCAGAATAAAGAGTGATTATAGTATCCACCACCGTTGTTTCTAACAGCTTTTTTATCAAATCCTTTTACAAGAACTTCTTCGATTGGTAGACCTTCTAATTCTGTTCCTTCTATTGCATCATTTAATTTTGATGTATATCCAGCATGGTGTTTGTCATGGTGGATTTCCATCGTTAGCGCATCAATGTGTGGTTCTAGCGCATCAAAAGCGTAAGGTAATTTTGGTAATTCAAATGCCATAATAATAAATTTTTTAGTTGGTTTAAAATTTTATCTCTAATAGAATCGATTAAATTCAACTAGAAACATAAATTTAACTAAATTGTTGCAAATTAAATGCCATGAATCATAAAAATTTTCTTTTTCTACGAGTTTTGAAGTATTTATTACTTATTATCGTTTTAATCATAGGAGGTTTGTATTTAACAGGGAATCAGTATATTTTAAAAGGCCTACAACTTACGTATCTCAAGGGTAGAAGTACGGCGGGAATTTATGATTATACAGATTTCCAGAATAGAACTTTAGAAAAAGGGACAGCACAACCTTGGCAAAAGCATGAATCATATAATCAAATAGCCCTAACAGATACTTTGATCAAAGAATTAGAAACTTACGAAACAGAAGCTTTTGTAGTAATCAAAGATGGTAAAATATGGCAAGAGCATTACTGGAATAATCGCTCAGATACTGCACTTTCTAATAGCTTTTCTATGGCTAAATCATATGTAACTATGCTGATGTTTAAGGCTATAGAAGCTGGTCAGATTCAATCCTTGAATCAATCTATCATAGAGTTTCTCCCGGAGTTTAAGGGTGATACTTTGGCAGAAAAGTGTACGGTAGGTGATTTAGCTTCAATGACAAGTGGTTTTGATTGGAAAGAGGACTATTATTTACCCTTAAACCCCACAGCAAAAGCCTATTTTGCAGATGATATAGAAGATCAAATGCTATCAAGAAGCTTCATCAAAGAACCAGGAG